>CAZAIE010001096.1:0-2885 GCA_964485035.1 uncultured Myxococcaceae bacterium
GAACCACCAGCTCGCGCTCGAGAAGGCCGCGGTCTCCTCGTGCGATCGCGCGCTGCGGGCGCTCGCGGTCCTCGAGGCGCCCACCGGCTCCATCGTCGATGCGGCGGCGAAGGCCTGCGACGGCAACGCCACCATCGCCGCGGCCGGGCGGGTGCTGGCGAGCATCGGCAGCGAGGGCATCGTGGGGCTGCGCGAGGGGCGCAACCCCCGGGGCGTGCTGCTGACCATGCCGCTGCGCAGCGGCACCACGCTGTACGTGCTGGTGAGCGACCGGAGCTGGAGCGAGGCAGGCAAGAGCTTCGCCGGCGAGATGCTGGCCTTCGCGCTGATGGCGCTGGTGCTGGCGACCTTCGTGGCGCTGGTGGCCTCACGGGCCATCACCGCCCCGGTGCGCGGCCTCGCCGAGGCGGCCCAGGCCATCGCCCGCGGCGATCTCTCTCGCGACGTCCAGGTGCTCACCGGCGACGAGATCGGCTCGCTGGCCTCGTCCTTCGCGGCCATGACCAGCGGCTTGAGACAGCTCGTCGGCAACCTCAGCGGCGCCGCCTCCAGCCTCTCCACGCAGGTGGCCACGGTGGTGAAGGCGGGCGGGCTGGTGCAGTCCGGCGCCGAGACCCGGCGCGACGGCGTGACCAACGCCACCCGCGAGATGACCCGCATGGACAAGAACGTCGCCGAGGTGGGGCGCGACGTCTCCGGGCTGAACGAGTACGTGGTCAGCACCGGGACCGCGCTGGCGGAGTTCGCCGCCTCGCTCGAGGAGGTCCGCCGCCACGGGCGCGAGCTGCAGCGCGCCGTCTCCGCGTCGCGCGCCGAGGTGCAGGCGCTGCTCCACGCCTCCGACAGCGTGCGCACCGAGATCGCCGCGCTGGCGGCCACCGCGCAGACCACGCTCTCGGCCATCGGCGAGTCCGGGCGCACCCTCAACGCGCTGGGCGACGCCGCGCGCGAGGGCGAGCGCGTGGGCCAGCGGCTCTTCGAGGAGACGCGGACCGGGGCGCAGGTGGTGGAGCAGGGCGTGCGCGGCGTCGAGGCCATCCGTGGAGTCGTCGCCGAGGCGCGCGCGCGGGTCCAGGCGCTGGGCGCGCGCAGCGCCGACATCACCGCGGTGGTGGACTTCATCGCCGAGGTGGCGGGGCGGACCAACCTGCTCTCGCTCAACGCGGCGATCATCGCGGCGCAGGCGGGCGAGCAGGGCAAGCCCTTCGGCGTGGTCGCCGACCAGATCCGCGAGCTGGCCTCGCAGATCGGCAGTTCGACCAAGCGCATCGCGGACATCATCGCGGGCGTGCGGCTCGAGGTCGAAGCCACCAGCGCGCTGATCCAGCAGAGCGACGAGCTGGCGGCCTCCGGCGTGGAGCGCGCCCGCGAGGGCGGCGAGGCGCTGAAGCGGCTGGCCGAGGAGAGCAAGCACGCCCGCGAGGTCTCGCTCTCCATCCTCCCGGTGGTCACGACCTACACCGGCACCGCCAGGCAGTTCGAACAGCTCGCCGCGAAGGTGGTGGAGCAGGCGCAGGGGTTCGCCGGCGTGGAGCTGCTCGCGCGCGGCGGCCGGTCCATCGAGGGGCTGGCGCAGAGCCTGGAGCCGCTCACCACCCGCATCGGCCGGGCGCTGGAGGAGCAGACCAGCGTCTCCCACAAGCAGGTCGAGAGCGTCGAGGAGATCCGCCGGATGATCTCCCGGCTCGACGAGACCGTTGCCGAGCACGGCGAGGGCACGGCGAAGGTGCTCAAGGAGCTGGGCCAGTTGGTGCACCTGGCCGACGAGGACCAGCGCGCGGTCACCGAGCTGGCCTTCGCGGCGCAGGCGCTCACCCGCCATGCGCAGGCGCTGCGAGAGGGGCTGCAGCAGTTCCGGATGTGAGCGGCGACGGGTCGCGGGATTCGCGACCCGCCCACCGCGCCAGGCCTACCTGCCCAGCTCCTCGCGCGCCTCCTGGCGCCCCTCGCGGCGATCCTCGCGCGCGTCCTTGCGGGCATCGCGCAGCTCTTCGCGCGCCTCCTGCCGTCCTTCGCGACGCTCCTCGCGGGCATCCTTGCGCGCGTCGCGCAGCTCCTCGCGCGCCTCCTTCCGGCCCTCGCGCAGCTCCTCCCGGGCACCCTTGCGGTCCCCTTCGGCGCGCTTCTCCCGGGCCTCCTCCCTCGCCTCGCGCATCGTCTCGCGAGCCTCCTTGCGGCCGTCCCGCAGCTCCTCGCGGGCTTCCTGGCGGCCCTCGCGGCGATCGTCGCGGGCGTCCTCGCGTCCCTCCTTGAGGTCTGCTCGAGCCTTCTTCCTGCCGTCCTTTCGAGACTCCTTGGCGGCTTGATGCTGGGCTGCGGTCTGGGCGAACGACGAGGCGGCGGGCAGGCAGAGCAGTGCAGCGAGGGCGGCAACGGCGAGGCGGCGCATGGTCGACTCCTTGGTTGACTGGACTCGAGATGTTGAACACGGGCCGCCCGCCGCGGTTGCGGGCCTCGAACGGGGACGTCCCGCCGTTGTTCAGCCGGATGCCACCGCCCACCACTGAGCGCGGTTACGGGACGCGGGCTGCGCGGAGCAGCAGCCCACCGACTGTGACGAAGGCGCCCGACTGCGTCGCCAGGCCCACCACCACGCCGTCGTCTGCGAAGCCGGGTGGAACGAGCGCGCTCGCTAGCCCGAACTGGTACTCGCCGGTTGCGGGCGCCTGCGCCCTCACGCGGAACGAGCGGACCAGTACCTCCTCGCCAGCCTCGCCGACGTCCTTCTCCACCGAGCCCACCACGCGCAGCACGACCAGCGGCGCGTCGCGGAGCAGCCGATCCTGGCGTCGGCCGACGACCTCCGCCCAGACCGCGAAGGGGACCGAGAGGCAGAGCCCAAGGCCGATGGCGCCGCCGACCTTTGCGGCGAGGCCATCCCCCAC
>CAZAIE010001097.1:0-2871 GCA_964485035.1 uncultured Myxococcaceae bacterium
CGTCGTGATCCTTACCCGTACGGCAGTGATTGTGATCGCCGCCTATATCGGCGCCGGCGGACTCGGAACCTTCATCTCGCGGGGAATCAGCCAGACCGATCCGCGCCAGCTCATCACCGGAGCCCTCGCCGTCAGCCTGCTCGTGGCCCGGCACCCCGTCCCGGTCTTCCGCCAGACGCCCACCCCCGAGGACCTGGCCGACCCGGCCGTCTGCGTGGTCGACGTGGGCGACGAGCACTGCCCCGAGCGCATGAACTTCGACCACCACCAGTTCGCGCGAGAGGCCGTCCCCGCCTGCTCGATCAGCCTGGTGCTGCGCCACTACGGGCTCTACGAGGACGCGCGGAAGCTCTGCGACTGGCTCGAGCCGGCGGAGTGGCTGGACGTGCGCGGCCCCGGAAAGACGGCCGAGTGGCTGGGGGTGAAGCCCGAGGTGGTCTCGCAGCTCGTCTCTCCGGTGGACATCGCCCTCTTGCGCCGCTTCGGGGCTGCCGCGGAGATCCGCCCGGGGGAGACGCTCCACGAGGTCATGCGCTGGGTGGGCCAGGGGCTGTTGGACTTCCTGGTGGGCACCAAGGAGCGCTCCGAGTTCGTCGCCCGCCACTCGGTGCTCTGGAGCCTCGAGGCTGGAGGCGGCCGCTTCCAGGCGCTCTTCCTGCCCCGCACCGACCCGCTCACCGCCGACCCCTCGGCGGACACCGAGCGCTACGTGCGCATGGCGGGGCTCTCGGACAAGGTCGCGGCCATCGTCTACCCCGACCGCCGCGCCACGGGCTACGGGCTCTCGCGCTTCGACGACCACCCGCAGATCGACTTCTGCCGCGTGGCCGGGGAGCCCGACGTGCACTTCACGCACCGCAGCGGGTTTTTGTGCAAGACCTCGGCGACCAGCGTGGACCGGCTGCAGGCGCTGCTCCGCGCGGCCTTCTGCTGAGCGGGGCTCAGGTCTCGGCGCGGGCGCTGGTGGGGTTGTAGTTCAGCGTCCCCTTGCGCATCTTCCACACCGTCGACAGCAGCGCGTCCTGGTCGGCCTGGACGTTCACGAAGTCGATCTCGGTGGTGTTCACCACCAGCAGCGGCGTCTCCTGGTAGTGGAAGAAGAAGTCGTTGTACGCGCGGCACACCTGCGAGAGGTAGTCGGCGTCGAACCTGCGCTCGAACTCGCGGCCCCGCTTCTTGATGCGCGCCAGCAGCACGTCGAGCCGTGCCTGCAGGTAGATGACCAGGTCCGGCTTCACCACCCGCGGCCCCATCAGGTCGAACACGCGCTCGTAGAGGGCGAGCTCGTTGGGGTCCAGCGTCAGCGCCGCGAAGATGCGGTCCTTGGCGAAGAGGTAGTCGCTGACCGTCACCTGCGCGAAGAGGTCCTGCTGGAACAGTTCCTGCTGCTGCTTGAAGCGGCTGAGCAGGAAGAAGAGCTGGGTCTGGAAGGCGTACTTCTGCCGGTCCGAGTAGAAGTTCGCCAGGAACGGGTTCTCCTCGACGATCTCGAAGACGGTCCGGGCCTTCATCGCCTTGGAGAGGATGTTGACCAGGGAGGTCTTGCCCACCCCAATCGGCCCTTCGACGACGATGTACCGCGGCCGCTCTTGGTTCATGGAGAACTCGGAGAACTCGGGGAGGCGAGGTCTTCCCTGCACCCGCTCGGGACGACGGCTCGCAAAAAGCGGCGGATTCTAACCACAGCGATTTGCGCCTTGTAAAGGTGGGTATTTCGGCCGCGCCCAGAGCCCGTTTCCCCCTCGGAAAACGGCCCCGATCCGCTCGGCGTCCTTGACCACCCAGGTATGGCCACCTAGTGTCACGCCATGCCGAAGTCGAAGTCCCGCTCCCGCGTCGCCGTGCTCGAGAGGTGCGAGCAAGCTCCGCAGGCTGCACCGGCCAGCGCCGCTCCCGAGGCCATCTGGGCCGTGGCGCTCCTGCGGGTGGCCATGGAGCTGAGGCGAGCCAACGCCCCCAGCTACGACGAGATCGTCCGCGGCGTGGTCGAGCGCATGGGGCTCGACGAGGGGCCGTTCCGCGCCTTCCTCAAGGACAAGATCGGCGACGTCAGCGAGCTGCGCTGACCGTCCGGATGCGTTCGTCGTCCGCTGGCCCCGCTGGGCTATGCTCCCCGCGTGACCAACCCGCGTCTACAGCTCGTCCTGCTCGGCCTCGGCATGCTCCTGGGCACCGCGTCGATTGGCGTGAGCGCGCTGCGCCGGGCCGAGCGGCGTGAGGCCGAGGCCGCCGTCGAGCGCGCCGAGTGGGAGGCGATGCAGGAGGAGTCGCCGCTCGAGGAGCCCTCGGAGCAGCCTCCTGCCGAGAACCCGGAGGCGGTCGTCGAGCGGACGGAGACGGTCGGCGGGCTCACCGTGCGCGTGCTGAGCAACCGGCGGGTCGTGGTCTTCACCCGCGCCGGAGAGCACGCCCTGGATCTCGATGGGTTCGTCGAGGTCCGGGAGGTTGCGGGGGTCGAGGTCCTCGGCGGACCGCTGGTCAGGCTCATCGGGAAGACCTGCGACGATCCCTGCAACCCGATGGTGGTCCTGCTCGGGGTGCGCGACGGCGACCCCGTCGAGCTGTTGCGGGCTGGGGGCGTGGCGAACGTCGAGGACCTGGACGGGGACGGCGTGCCCGAGGTGCTGCTGGACCACCTGGTCGAGGGCTCGCACGAGGTGGTCACGCTGCCGCTCAAGCTGGACCCGAACAAGCGCCGCTACCGCGCGGCGTACGAGCAGCACCCGGAGGGCGTGGACCGGCAGATCGAGCAGCTCACCGCTGCGGCCGAGCGCATCTGCACCGCCGACGTGGAAGAGGACTGCCGCGACACGCTGGAGGGGCTGCTGGCGCTCTCCTTCTTCGGGCCTGGGAAGGACTCGAACCCAGTGG
>CAZAIE010001098.1:0-2861 GCA_964485035.1 uncultured Myxococcaceae bacterium
CACCGACCTCGAGGGCGCGGGGCTGACCCCCGACCAGCTCCCCGCCGACGCCCCCCTCCTCCAGGACCTCGCGACCCTCTGGCACAAGCTCGACGCCTCCGCGGGCCCGAGCTGGACCACCGAGCGCGTGCTGGGCACCGCGGCCGCGGCCCTCGCCCGCTCGCCCGCGCTGTGGCCCCACCCCGGCCCCGTGCTCGCCCAGGCGAGTGCGTCGGACTCCGTCGTCCTCTCCCGCTTCGTGCGCGCCATCCCCGACGTGCACCTCGCCCTCGTCGGCCTGCAGCCCGCGCGGCCCCGGGCGCTCGCTCGCGTGCGCGCCCTGTACGGCGCTGCCGCCGAGACCGCGCTCTCGGCCCCGCGCCCCGAGCCCGTCTCCGAGACCGCGCTCGGCGCCCTCTCCCACCGCCTCTTCGCCGCGCCCGCGAGCCTCCCGGCCGTCGCGCCCGACCCGACCGCGCGGTTCGTCACCTGGTCCGGCGTGGACGCCGAGCTCGAGGCCGCGGCGCAGTGGGTCGGCGAGCAGCTCCTCGCCGGCGTGCCCGCGCAGGACCTCGCCGTCCTCGTCGCCGGGGACGACGCCCTCCTCCCGCAGCTCGCCGAGCGCCTGCGCCGGCTCGACTGGCCGCCCGCATCGAACCCCGTCTTCGTGTGCGGCGGCGTGCCCGCGCCGTCCACCGCGGGCGGCGCGCGAGCGCTCTCGGTGGTGCGCGCGCTGCGCTCCGGCCTGCCGCTCGACGCCATGTCCCGGCTGCTCCCCGCGCTGCGCCTGAGCGAGGACGACCCGCGCACCGAGCGCCAGCACCTGTCCCGCAGCCGCGTCCTGGAGCTGGTCTGCGCCCTGGGGACCGCGGGCGGCGGCCCCAGCCACCCCGAGGGCGCGCGGGCGTGGCTCGAGCGCATCCAGGCGCGACAGGGCGAGCTGGCCCGCGAGGCCGAGCGTGCGCGGGCGTGCGGCGACGAGCGGGACGCCGAGCGCGCCGACCGCCAGCGCGGCGACCTCGCGGCGCTCACCCCCGGCGTGGCCGCGCTGGTGGCCCTCGCCGACGCCGTGGCCGGCGGCGCGACGCTCCCTGACCTCTGGGAGTCGCTGCGCACCTTCCTGCTCAAGTGGATGCTCGATCCGACGAACGGCCCGCGCCTGGCCGACCTGCTCCACGGCGCGCTCGCCGCGACCAGCGCGGAGCCCGGCTGCGACGTCCGGGGCGGCACCGCGCTCCGGGCCATCGAGCAGGCCCTCGAGCGGCTGCGCGTGCGCGACGGTCGCTTCGGAGCCCCGGCGGTCTTCGTGGGCACGGTGGCGCAGGCGGTGGGGCTGTCCTTCGTGTCCGTGCGCGTGCTCGGTCTCGCAGAAGGCTCGCTGCCCTCCGCGGTCCGCGAGGACGCCGTGCTACCCGACCGCGTGCGCGAGGCGCTGGGCGCCTGGCTCCCCTGCCGGGACGACCGCGTGCACGCCCAGCTCCAGGGGCTCGCGCAGGTCGTGCGTGACGTGCGGGGCACGCTGGTGCTGAGCGCGCCGCGGGTGGACGCCGAGGGGACGCAGCGGCAGCCCTCGTCGGTGTTCCTGGAGGCAGCGTCCGCCCTCGGCGAGCTTCGGGATCTGGAGGAGGCGTGGTTTGCACCCGCGCGCGCGGCGGAGCAGGCGGCGCGCAAGGCCTCGCCCCTGAGCCCGGCCGCCTGGCTCGATCGCGCGGCGTCGGGCGGCGGGCTGCCGGGCTCGTTCGGTCGGCCGGAGTTGGATCTCGCGCGCTTCGACGAGGAGGAGGCGGACGCGCGGCACGGGGTCCTGGCGTGCAGCCCCATGCCGCCGCTGCCGGGGCTGAGCGCGGCGGCGCCCATCTCCGCGTCGGCGCTGTCCACCTTCCTGCGCTGTCCGCACCAGTTCCTGTTCGAGCGCGTGCTGGGCCTGCGCGAGGCCGAGGAGCTGCCGTCGCTGCGGCGCATCGAGGTGCTGCGGTACGGGACGCTGCTGCACGCGGCGGCGGAGACCTTCTTCGAGGCGCACGGCGAGGCGTTCGTGGCGAGGGAGCGCAGCCTGCAGCACTGGCTAGGCCTGGGGGACGCCATCTGCGCGGAGCAGTTCCAGGCGTTCCTCGCGAGCTACCCGCTCGAAGGCGTGTCGGTGCGGGCGTCCGAGCAGGCGCGGCTGACGGCGGACCTGCGGGCGTTCCTGCACTACGACTGGGAGCAGGCCGGGGCGGCGCCGCGGCGCTTCGTGGCGGTGGAGCGGCACTTCGACCACCAGCTCGCGCAGGACCGGCTGTACGTGACCGGGCAGCTGGACCGCATCGACGTGGAGGGGAGCACCACGGTGGTGCGGGACCTGAAGACCGGGAGCGCGCACCTGCGGCGCGGGGCGGAGTCGGGGCCCACGGCCGCGCGGGACGTGCAGATCGCGCTGTACGGGCTGGTGGCGCGGGAGCTGGCGGGCGCGTGGGGGACGCCGGAGGACGTGGCCGCGGCGTACGCGTACGTGAGCGCGAGGGACGAGCGGGCGTTCCGGAAGGACTTCGATGCGCTGGAGCAGGCGGCGCACTCGTGGCTGGCGACCACGCGGCAGCTCATGGAGGAGGGACTCTTCCCGAGGACCCCGCGCGAGGAGGACTGCACGTACTGCCCGTTCCGGGTCGTGTGTCCGCCGGATAGGTGCGAGGTCGCGGGGCGGTTCCTGGCGACCGAGGAGGAAGGCGCCCTGGCGGACTTCAGAGCGCTGAAGAACCCGAAGGGAGCGGAGGGGCGATGACGCGCGCCCGCGGACTGGCACGAGACGCACGAAGTGGACGGAGCTGCCGGCCTCCGTGCCGGGTCGGGAGTGTCGTGCGTGTCGTGCGTGCGTGTCGTGCGTGTCGTGCGTGTCGTGCGTG
>CAZAIE010001099.1:0-2861 GCA_964485035.1 uncultured Myxococcaceae bacterium
GCTCGCCCCCGTCCTCCCCCGGCTGCTCACCCCCGCGCTGGTCATCGACCTCGACGCGGTGGAGCACAACGTCCGGGCCGTGCTCGCGCGAGCCGGCGACGCGCGCAGGTGGAGGCCGCACGTGAAGACCGTGAAGCAGGCGGCGCTCGTCGACCTGCTCTCTGCCGGGGTGCGCGACTTCAAGTGCGCGCTGCCCAACGAGCTCGAGCTGGTGCTGGACCGCGCCGGGGCCCGCGGCGTCCGGGTCCACGCGCTGCTCGCCTACCCGCCTTCGCCCCCAACCTTGCGTCGGGTGCGGGACCTGGGCCGGCTGCACCCGGGCGCAGAGCTCGCCGTGCTCGCGGACTCGCCGGACCACCTCGCCGCGCTCCACGACGGCGTCGTCGCCGAGGGGAAGGGGGCGACTCCGCTCGCGGTCCTCCTCGACGTGGACACCGGCATGCACCGCACCGGCTCGCCAGCCGAGCTCTGGGAGGCGTCCCTGCCGATCGTGAGGCGCCTGGGCTGCGTCCGCATCGCTGGGGTGCACGCCTACGAGGGCCACCTGTCCTGGCACCAGCGCGAGGCCGCGGAGGCGGGCTACGGCGACGTCGCCCGGCTGGCGCGGGCGCTGGGCGACCACGCGGAGCACGTCGTCACCTCCGGCTCCCACTCCTTTGCGCATGCCCTCGTCAGCCCGCAGCTCGTGGGCGGTCCCTGGCTGCACCAGGTCTCGCCGGGGACGGTGGTGCTGGGCGACGCCCGCGCCCGGGACGCGGAGCAGGACCTGGGGCTTCGCGCTGCCGCGTTCGTGGCCAGCCGCGTCGTCTCCATCCCGCAGCCCGGGTGCGTCACCCTCGACGCGGGGAGCAAGGCGCTCTCGCCGGATCGCGCGCCGCCCGGCGAGCTCCTGGACCGGCCAGCCGAGAGCCTCGCGGTGAGCGAGGAGCACTGGACGGTGCGGCTCCCGGGGACGCCGCCACGCCGCGGCGACCTCTGCTGGGTCGTCCCCAGCCACGTGTGCACCACCGTGAACCTGTACCGCCGCGTGCTCTACCTGCGCGGCGGGCGCCTCGCCGGCGAGGGCGAGGTCCAGGCCGCGGGCCACGAGTGCTGGGCCTGAGCTACTCGATCACCGCGAGCGTGTCGTCCCCCAGGGCCACCACGGCCTGGGCGCCGTCCGCGGTGAAGGCCAGCCCCTGCGGCGTCGCGTCCAGGGGGATGGAGACCACCGCGCGCGCCTTCTGCTCGGCGTCGGTGGAAGAGAGCAGCGTCGCAACGTCCAGTGCGAGGACGCCGGGCCGGTCGCCCGAGAAGGCCACCAGCAGCCGCCGGCCGTCGGGCGAGGCGGCCATCGCGCGGATCTCCGGGGCCCCCGTCGGGAGCAAAAGCCGCCCGCGCTCGCCGAAGTCCACCGCCGCGAGGTCCGCCGCCGAGGCGGGCTCGCCGGCCGCGTGGCGCAGCACGAACGTCGCGGTCGACCCCTGCGTCTCCCAGCCCGCGGTGAAGAGGTGCGTGGTCGACGAGCCCGCGCTCCGCATCGTCGAGGACGCCACCGCGGAGGCGGGGAAGGGGAGGGCGAGCGAGCGGGTGCCGGTCGCGGCCGGGTCTCCGAAGCAGAGCCTCGAGGTGGCCTCCGTCCCCGCGAGGGCGGCGAAGCGCGGACCCATCACGGTCAGCTGGCGCACGCCCGCACAGCTCGGGTCCGCCTCGCCGGGGCCGCTGGGCAGGGTGCCGGCGGTCAGCCCCACCCGCAGCAGACCCGCGGGGCCGCCCGCCACCAGCCGCGTCGACTGGCCGTCCGCCGCCAGGAAGTGGACCAGCGTCCTCGTCGCGAAGGGCAGGTTCACGCGCTTGGGCTGCGCCGGGCTCCCGCCCACCTCCTCGAGCTGGACCCTGGTCTGGGAGATCGCCAGGCCGCGGCGGGGGTCGTCGGTGAGGTCGCGCTCCGAGGTGCCTCCGGCGACCAGGTAGGCGACGTCGGCCTTGCCGGGGCGCGCCAGCCGGACGAGGTCGATGGCCCGGGCGGACTCGACGCCCTCGAGGAACGCCGCGGGGCCGCCTCCCTCCGCGAGCGGCACCAGCACGTTCGCGCCCAGCCAGCCCGCCGAGGCCAGCGCCTCCGGGGCCGAGCAGCTCTCGCGCAGCCGAGGGGCGAGGGCGCTCACCCGCGGGCGGACGCGTCCGGTCAGGACCGACGTCCCCAGCGGGCCCTCGACGACGGCCATCAGGGTCCCCGAGCGCGAGGTCGCGAGCCAGGTCGAGAACGGCGCCTCACCGATCACCGCCAGCCGGTCGGGGACCTCGGGGAGGGTCACCCGCTTCTCCAGCTCGAAGGTCATGCCCCGCTCGGTGGCGAACACCGGCAGCAGCCGCAGCACCGCGTCCACGCCGTCCACGGCGCCGATGACGAAGTCCCGGGTCCCGGCCGAGCCGACGACGGCGAGGGCGGTCGGGGGCGCCGAGTCGAGGCCCTGGACGACGAACTCGAGCTGCTGGCCTCCTCCGGGGCCCTTCCCTCCGGCGTCGTCCCGCGAGGACGAGCCCGGGCCGGCGTCCTCGGCGGGGCCGGTCCCGGCGTCGGCGCCGGTCGTGGTCGTGTCCGGCGTGAAGGCGACGGCGACGAGCCCCAGCCCGGTCTCGGTCTTCGCGGCGACCACCAGCGCCCCGGCGCGGTGGGAGGCCACGGCGGTGGGCACGGTCCCCGCGAGCTCCTCCTTCGTCCCTTCGGCCAGCACCTCGCCCTCGGGCGTGGTCAGCAGCACGCGGGTGCCGGTCTCCGTCGCCGCGGCCAGGGCGAACCGGGGCGGGCTCTCGCTCAGCGTCGCCGCCAGCGCGGGCCGGGTGGCGAGCGCCTGGTCCAGCGCCGTGGCCGGCAGCAC
>CAZAIE010001100.1:0-2859 GCA_964485035.1 uncultured Myxococcaceae bacterium
CCATCTGCAAGGTGCTCGCGCGCGAGGGGGCGAAGCTGGTCGTGAACTACGCCCGCTCCGACGAGGACGCGCAGGCGGTGGTCGCGGACATCACCGCCGCGGGCGGACAGGCCCTGGCCTACAAGGTCTCGGTCCTCGACAAGCAGGGCCTGTGGAACATGGTCCGCGACGTGGAGAAGCGCCTCGGCGTCATCGACGTGCTGGTGAACAACGCCGGGGTGAGTCAGGCGGTGCCGCTGGCGCTGATGGAGGAGGAGGACTGGGACAAGCTCATGGGCGTGAACGTCAAGGGCACGTTCCTCGCCACCCAGGCCGTGCTCCGCGGGATGGTGAAGGCCAACCGCGGGCGGATCATCAACATCGGCTCGCTCGCGGGCGTGAAGATGCTGGCCGCGCCAGTGCACTACTGCACCGCCAAGGCGGCCATCAAGGGCTTCACCGAGGCCGTGGCCAAGGAGGTCGCGCGGTACGGCATCACCGTGAACTGCCTCGCGCCGGGCGTGCTCGACGAGGGCGTGGCCAACCACATCCCGCCCAACCGCCTCGCCGAGTACCTGCAGCACTGCGCCATGGGCCGCCCTGGCCGCGTGGAGGAGGTGGCCGAGGTCGTCGCCTTCCTCGCCTCCGACCGCAACAGCTACATGACCGGCGCCACCATCCTCGTGGACGGCGCGGTCTAGCCGGGTCTCGCCGTCGGTCGGTCGTCCACGCGGCCTAGCAGACGCGGGACCAGGTGCTCGACTGGATGGTGGTCATCAAGGTGCTGTTGCCGACCCGGTGGACCTTGCCGCGCGGCGCGGCTTTGGGCCTACTGAGGCGCGTCGTTCCATGGAGGTCGCAATGGCACATCTCATCGAGGTGGCGAAGTCGGGTCGTGCGTCGTGCAGGGTCTGCCGCAACAAGATCGAGAAGGGTGAGCTGCGCTTCGGCGAGGAGGCCCCCAACGCCTTCGACCCGGACGGCGGCGCCAGCTACTTCTGGCACCACCTTGCGTGCGCCGCGAAGAAGAAGCCAGCCCAGCTCAAGAGCGCTCTGGCCGCCTTCACGGGCGAGGTCCCCAACCGCGCCGAGGTGGACGCGCTGCTCGCCGACGCCCCGCCCGAGCTGCCCTACGCCGAGAAGGCGCCCACCGGCCGCTCCAAGTGCATGGTCTGCGGTGACGCCATCCCCAAGGACGCGCTGCGCGTCGCCGTGGAGCGCGAGGTCGACACCGGCTCCTTCATCACCAAGGGCACGGGCTACCTCCACGCGGCCTGCGCCCCGGGGCACCTGCAGCAGGACGCCGCAGCGATCGCCCTGGTGAAGGCGCACAGCACCCGCCTCGACGCCGCCGCCCGGGCCGAGCTGGAGCGGGCGCTCGGCGCCCCGGCAGCCCCCCCCCGCGGCGTGACCGCGACGGACCGCGCCGCATGCGCTAAGGTCCGCGACCCATGATCGAGCGGAAGATCGGCGAGGACGCGGCGGGACAGCGGTTGGACAAGTACGTGCGCAAGCTGCTGCGCGACGTGCCGCTCTCCCACATCTACAAGATGTTCCGCACCAAGAAGGTGCGCCTCAACGGCGCCCGCGGGAAGGGCGAGGAGCTGCTCAAGGCCGGGGACGTGGTCACCGTCCGCGGCGACGAGGAGCAGCTTCTGGCCGAGCGCACCGGCGGCGCGCCCCGGCCCCCGCCGCGCGCCAAGGAGCCGCTGAAGGTCCTCTACCAGGACGAGTACCTCATGGCGGTGGACAAGCCCGCGGGCATGGCGGTCCACCCGGGCAGCGGCATCGAGGACGGGACGCTGGTGGACGAGGTGCGCGCGATGCTCGGGCCGCACGCGGTCCGCAACGAGTTCGCGCCCTCTCCCGCCCACCGGCTCGACCGTGACACCTCCGGGGTCATCCTGGTCGCCAAGCGCCGCCAGGCGATGGTGAAGCTCACCGAGATCTTCACCGCCGGGACCGCGCGCAAGGCCTACCTGGTGCTCGCCAAGGGCAGTTTCGTGGACGGTCGCGGGACGATCGACCTCCCGCTCTCCGAGCACGAGCAGACCGCCAAGAGCAAGTCGCAGCGCGGAGTGAACATGCAGGAGGCCATCACCCACTACCGCGTCCTCGCCAAGGGCCCGGGGGTGAGCCTCCTGGAGTGCACCATCGAGACCGGCCGCACCCACCAGATCCGCCGGCACCTGGTGGCCATGGGGCACCCGGTCGCTGGCGACAAGCGCTACGGCGACTTCCCCTTCAACCGTGAGCTGAAGGCCAAGTTCGGGCTGAAGCGGATGTTCCTCCACGCCCGGAGGCTGGCGGTGGCGCATCCCATCACCGGCAAGCCGCTGGCCCTCGAGGCCCCGCTCCCCGCGGAGCTGGTCGACGCGCTGGAGAAGATGGGCATCGCCCTGCCGAAGTGAGCCTCAGGCCAGGCCCTTGCGCCGCGCCAGCGCCAGCGCCTCGCCGCGGCCCTTCGCGCCGAGCTTCGCGTAGATGTGCTTCACGTGGGAGTGCACGGTGCTCTCCGAGACGTTGAGCTCCCCGCCGATCTCCTTGTACGCGAGCCCGCGCGCCAGCCCCGTCAGCACCTCCTGCTCGCGGGTGGTGAGCAGGAAGGGGTCCGCAGGCCCCGCCTCGCGCAGCTCCAGCACCACCGCGCGGGCGATGCGCGGGCTCATCGGCGCTCCGCCCTGGTGCACGTGCACCAGCGCCTCGACGATCTCGCGGGGCGTGGAGCCCTTCAGAAGGTAGCCGCTCGCCCCCGCCTTGAACGCCCCCAGCACCACGCTGCGCTCCTCGAATTGGGTCAGCGCCAGCAGCTCCACCTGCGGCCAGCGCTCGCGCACGGTGCGCATCAGATCCGCCCCGCCCATCCCCGGCAGCCCCAGG
>CAZAIE010001101.1:0-2857 GCA_964485035.1 uncultured Myxococcaceae bacterium
AGTCCAAGGTGTCCTCGTCCAAGCTCAAGGAGTTGGTGGCGCTGATGGGGCAGCTCAAGGAGGAGGGGCACCGGGCGCTGGTCTTCAGCCAGTTCACCGCGCACCTCGCCCTGGTCCGAGACGCCTTCGAGGACGCCGGGCTCAAGTATCTCTACCTGGACGGCGCGACCCCGGAGCACGAGCGCGCGCAGCGGGTGGACCGGTTCCAGGCCGGCGAGGGGGACGCGTTCCTCATCTCGCTGAAGGCGGGCGGGACCGGGCTCAACCTCACCGCGGCGGACTACGTGCTCCACCTCGACCCGTGGTGGAACCCGGCGGTGGAGGACCAGGCCACCGACCGCGCTCACCGCATCGGCCAGGTCCGCCCGGTCACCGTGTACCGGCTGGTGGCCGCGGGGACCATCGAGGAGGCCATCCTCTCCCTCCACGACGACAAGCGCGACCTCGTCGCCGGCGTGCTCGGGGGCAGCGGCTCGGCGGGGCGGCTCTCCACCGACGAGCTGCTGGAGCTGATTCAGGGCGCGGAGTCCGCGGATCTGGCGTCCGAGGAGGGCGACGACGACGGCGACGAGGCGGACGGCGAGGCGACCGAGCAAGCTGGGCAATCCGAGAAACCCACGCAATCCGAGGTTGCCGCGACTGGTCCCGACTACTTCCAGGCCTCACCCCTGGCCGCTCCCGAGGTCGAGGACGCGGTGGTGGTCGAGGAGCCGAGTTCTCGGCGCGGCAAGGGCAGGGGCGGGAAGCGCAAGGAGGAGGCGGCGGCGATCGGCAATCCCCCGGCGGCTTCGAGCAACCAGCCGGCGCAGCCCAGTCCCAAGCCCAAGCCAGTCTCGGCCACGCCGGCGAGGAGCCACGCCGAGTGGCGTGCGGCGCTGCGGGTCGCCCTCTCCGCGCGCAAGCTCCAGCCGTCCTCCATCGAGGTCTACCTGGGGGCCTTCTCCAAGACCCTCGCGCGCCAGGAAGTGGGCGAGCCGGTCGAGCTGGCGGCGCTGGTCCAGGCCTTGGACGCCGAGTTGGCCGTCCGCCCCACCGCTGCGGTCCGGTCGGTGCGCGGCCACCTGCAGCGGGGCCTGGACTGACGAGTGCCGGCTTCAGACCTCGGGCTTCAGGCTTCAGGAGGATGGAGCTGGAACCTGGAGCTACCTCCGTCAGGAGCCTGCCTTACTCCGTCATCGGCCGGGCGGTGAGCTGGAGCTGGACGCTGCCCGAGGCCGGGACCTCGACCGTCCCGTCCGCCATCAGGTCCGTGGTCTCTCCCGGGCCGTAGAAGAGCACGGTGTAGCGCCCCTCTTGGAGCCCGCTCACCGACGCGTGGCCCTGGTCGACGGCGGCGGTCTGCGAGGCCGCGGTGTGCACCCCCGTCCCCGCGCTGGACGAGGCGGTGCGCAGAAGGTGCAGCGTCCCCCGGGTGGCCCCGGCGACGGTGACCCGCAGGGAGCCGCCCGCCCCCAGGTCGAAGTCCAGCCGCGCGGTCTCGCCCGCCTTGACCTGGACCTCCTTGCTGGTCGACCGGTAGCTGTCCGCGTCGAGCACCGCGAGCACGAGGTAGGTCCCCGGCACCAGGCCGTCGAGCTTGTAGCGGCCCTGCGCGTCGGAGGTGGTGGAGCCGGTGCGGGTGTGCACCTCGGCGAGCGTGGGCTTCCCGTCGGGCCCGCGGACCACGCCCTCGATGGCCCCCTTGCCCTTCAGCGTCAGCACCACCCCTGCGAGGTCCTCCTCCTCCAGGAGCAGCGAGCGCTCGGCCACCAGGGTGCCCTTGCGCGCCAGCAGCGCCACCGGCCCGGGCGAGAAGCCCTCGAGCCGGAACCGGCCGCCGGCACCGCTCACCGCGCGGCTCGGGGCCTCGTCCTGCGCCGCCAGCTCCTCGCGCTCCCCCACCATCACCGCGGCGCCCGACACCGGTGCGCCGGCCTCGTCCTGGACCACGCCCTCGATGGAGAGCGCCCGCTCGAGCACCACGTCCCCCGCGTCGGCGACGCTGCCCTCCAGCCGGGCCTGCTTGAAGGCGGTGAGGTAGCCGTCGGCTCCGACCCGGAAGAAGACGTTCTCGCGCCAGGCTCGCGCCCGGACCTCGAAGCGGCCGTCCGGGGTCTCCATCGAGTTGCCGTCCACGGTGAAGTGCTGCATCGGCCTGCCCGAGGGGTCGAGCACCCGCCCGCGCAGCCGCGCCGCGGCCGGCAGGCGCAGGGTCACGCCCCGGTCGCCCGTGCGCGCCGTGGCCTCCGCCACCGCCTTGTCCTGGAAGGCGAAGACCGCGTAGGTTCCCTCCTTGAGCCCGCCGATGACGAAGCTGCCGTCCTTGGCCACCGGGATGCCCTCGGTGGTGCGGTGGCCCTTGGCCCGGGCGTGCACGAAGGCGCCGGTCGCCGGCGCTCCCTCGTCGGTCAGGACCACTCCGGCGATTTCGAGGCCGGGCTCGAGCGTCACGTCGCCGAGGTCGATCTCGCCGTTCCCGGGCACCGGGACGTTGCGCCGCTCTGCGGCCTGGTAGCCCTTGGCGACCAGCCGCACCCGGTGCGCGCCCAGTGGCAGCCCCGCGAGCACCACGACGCCGTCCTCGCCAGAGGGGATGTCGCTGGAGAAGGTGTCGAAGCGCTGCAGCGTGGGGTCGTCCTTCCAGGCGGTGGCCTTGGCTCCCGCCACCGGCTTGCCCGTGGGGTCCACCGCGCGCGCGCGGATGGCTCCCATGGTCGAGAGCTTGAGCTTCACGGCGATGGCCGGGGCGTCGACCGAGACCTCGCCGGCGCCGTAGGTGGAGTGGTGGGCGAGCAGCGTGACCGGCCCGGGGCTGGGGAGCGCCAGCTTGAAGACCCCCGCCGCGTCGCTGGTGGCCACCCCGCGCCCGGCCCCGCGC
>CAZAIE010001102.1:0-2849 GCA_964485035.1 uncultured Myxococcaceae bacterium
AGTAGCCCCACTCGTTGTCGTACCAGGAGACGATCTTGAAGAAGCGCTTCTCGCCCTTCAGGTTGTTCTCCATCGTCGCCTTCCCGTCGTAGATGGACGACCGGTCGTCGTGGATGAAGTCCGTGGAGACCAGCTCCTCGGTGGTCACGCCGAGGATGCCCTTCAGGTAGGTCTGCGACGCGTTCTTCAGCAGCTTGTCGATCTCTTCGATCGACGTGTCCTTGGTGGCCCGGAAGGTCAGGTCGATGACCGAGACGTCCGGGGTCGGGACGCGGAAGGACATGCCGGTGAGCTTGCCCTTGGTGACCGGGAGCACCTCGCCCACGGCCTTCGCGGCGCCGGTGGAGGAGGGGATGATGTTCATCGCCGCCGCGCGGCCGCCGCGCCAGTCCTTCTTGCTGGGGCCGTCGACCGTCTTCTGCGTCGCGGTGTAGCTGTGGATGGTGGTCATCAGGCCCGTCTCGATGCCGATGCCCTCCTTCACCAGCACGTGGACCACCGGCGCGAGGCAGTTGGTGGTGCAGGACGCGTTGGAGACGATGTGGTGCTTGGCCGCGTCGTACTCCTCGTGGTTCACGCCCATGACGATGGTCTTCACCTCGCCCTTGCCCGGCGCGGAGATGAGCACCTTCTTGGCGCCCGCGGTGAGGTGGTCCTTGGCCTTCTCGGAGTCGGTGAAGAGGCCGGTGGACTCGATGACCAGCTGCACGCCCATCGCCTTCCAGGGCAGGGT
Organism: uncultured Myxococcaceae bacterium; assembly: GCA_964485035.1. Classification (GTDB taxonomy): domain Bacteria; phylum Myxococcota; class Myxococcia; order Myxococcales; family UBA5297; genus CAZAIE01. Next base: position 734 of record CAZAIE010001102.1, read on the forward strand.
GGTGAGGTCCTTCACCGCCATCAGGCACTGGATCTTGTGGCCGTTGACCACCAGGACGTCATTCTCCTTGAGGTCGGGCTTGCTCTTCTCGGTGCGCACCTCGCCCTTGAAGCGGCCGTGCACGGAGTCGTAGCGGAGCTGGTAGGCGAAGTAGTCGGCGTCGGTGGAGACGTCCACGACGGCGACGACGTCGATCTCCTTGCCGAGCACGCCCTTCTCGACCATGGCGCTGACCACCTGCCGGCCGATGCGCCCAAAACCGTTGATTGCGACTTTCACCATGTTCGTTCGTGTCCTTCCGGTATTGCGGTGGAATTGCGGGTCCTGCCAGCCGCCGGGATGGCTATCGCGTTTGCCACCCGCGGACAACCCCGTCGAGGGGGGAGCCGGGGCGCACGCCCGGCTCCCGACGCTCGAGGCCGCCTACGCCGGGGTGCAGCCCAGCCGGTCGCCGTAGAGCCGCACCACGTGGTCCAGGTCCTTGTCGCCGCGGCCCGAGAGGTTCACCAGCACGGTCTGGTCCGCCGGCAGGGTGCGCGCGAGCTTCGTGGCGTAGGCCACCGCGTGGGCGCTCTCCAGGGCGGGGATGATGCCCTGGCGGCGCGACAGGTCGATGAACGCGCCGATGGCCTCCTCGTCGTCGATGCGGACGTAGCTCACCCGGCCGACGTCCTTGAGGTGGCTGTGCTGCGGCCCCACGCCCGGGTAGTCCAGCCCGCTGGCGATGGAGTAGACCGGCGCGGGGTTGCCGGCCTCGTCCTGCAGGAGGTGGCAGCGGAAGCCGTGGATGATGCCTGGGCGGCCGAAGGAGAGCGTCGCCGCGTGCTCGCCCACGCCGGTGCCGCGGCCGCCGGGCTCGACGCCGTAGAGGCGGACGTTCGGCTCGTCGAGGAACGCCGAGAAGATCCCCATGGCGTTGGAGCCACCGCCGACGCAGGCGACGACGTGGTGCGGGGCGTGCCCGGTCATCTCCCGGAACTGCCCGCGGGCCTCGCGGCCGACGATGCTCTGGAAGTCGCGCACCATCATTGGGAACGGGTGCGGCCCCACCACCGAGCCGATGGCATAGAGCTGGGTCACGGGGTCGGCGAGGTAGGCCACGAAGGCCTCGTCCACCGCCTCCTTCAGGGTGCGCTGCCCCGACTTCACCGGCACCACGCGCGCGCCGAGCACTCGCATGCGGGTGACGTTCGGGGCCTCCTTGGCGATGTCCACCTCGCCCATGTAGACGTGGCACTCCAGGCCCACCAGCGCGGCCGCGGTCGCCAGCGCCACGCCGTGCTGGCCCGCGCCGGTCTCGGCGATGAGGCGCTTCTTGCCCATCCACTTGGCGAGCAGCGCCTCGCCCAGGCAGTGGTTGATCTTGTGGGCCCCGGTGTGGGCCAGGTCCTCGCGCTTCAAGAAGATCTGCGCGCCGCCCACGTGGCGGGTGAGGTTCTGGGCGTGGAAGACGGGCGTGGGGCGGCCCACGAAGTGGCTGTAGAGGGAGGCCAGCTCCTTCTGGAAGGACTCGTCGCGCCGGACCCGCTCGTAGGCGAGGGTGATGTCCGCGAGGGCCGAGCGCAGGGCCTCGGGGACGAAGCTGCCGCCGTACTCCCCGAAGCGCCCCTCAGCGTCCGGCATCGGCAGGGTGGAGGTCGAAGCGTCGGGCGTGTGCATGTGGACTCCCTCTCTCGCTGTTCGGCGGGTGGCCCCCCTCGCGCGGTGGTCGCCGCGCCCGACGACGATCGGGGTCGGGCGCCGGCCCGGTCAACGCGAATGTCGCTCTGCGAGCACTTTTTCGCGCTCGGGACGCACTCCGTGTCCGGGTCGCTCCGCGAGGCGTGCGGAAGCGGGCTGCGCTGGCACCGCGCTTGCGATGTCCCGGAGCCATGGACCTCAAGGCGACGCAGGGAGTGCTGGGACGCGGGCGACGCCCCGCACTGGACGTGGACGTGCTGCCGCACCCGGGCCTGCGACCCGCGGCGCTGGGCTTCGGCGTGGTGGCAGGGCTGAGCGCGCTGGCGGCGACCTGGCTGGGGCTGAGGCTGGACCTCACCGGGACGGGGAGCCTGCGCTTCCTGAGCTTCAACCTCCTCTTGGCCAGGGTCACGAGGTACGGCACCCAGGCCAAGAG
>CAZAIE010001103.1:0-2849 GCA_964485035.1 uncultured Myxococcaceae bacterium
CGGAAGCACCTGGCGTCCTTCGACTACGAGGCCGCGCGCACGGCGCTCACCCGCGCGCTGGAGCTGTCCGAGGGTGGGCGCGAGCCCGCGGCGATGCTGCTCGACCTGCTGGTGGACACGCTCGCCGACGACCGGGCCGCGCTGGAGTTGGAGTCCGCGCTCTCGCCCGCAGCGCTCGCCGCCCCTACCCTGCGCGCGCTGCTCGCGCTCGCCGCCGCACGGCAGGGTGAGCCCGAGCGCGCGCTGCACCACCTCGCCGACCTCGCGGATCCGCGCGCTGCCGATGCCTGGACCTGGCTCGCCCGCAGCGCCCTGGATGAGAACCAGCTGCCCGCAGCCTCCGAGCGAGTGCGCGCCGCGCTGCGCCTCCAACCTGCCCATGCGGATGCCTTGGGCCTCCAGCGCGAGGTCGGCCAGCGGCTCGCGGAGGCGGCCCGACCGGCGGAGGCCGCGCTCGAAGCCCTGGTCGCGAGCCAAGACCCCAGCGCCGAGACCCGGGCCCGCGAGCTGCTCGCGCTGTTCCCGGAGAGCGAGTCCGCGCGTCGGGCGCTGCGGACCCTCGAGGATCGCCGCACGAAGGCGCGCGCAGAGGCACTCCTGCGGGAGGCCGACGCCGCCGCGCAGCGAGACGACCCGACCAGTGAACTCGCTGCGCTGCGGGAACTCGCGGGCCTGCCTGCGTCCGGGGACCTCCACGAGCGGATCAGGACGGTTCAGGAGCGGATCGCGGCGCGCGATGCGGAACGGACGGCAGTGGAGTTCCTCGCCGGGCTCGGCGCGCTCGATCGGCCGGGACGGATGGCTGGCTACCTCGCTCTCCCCGAGCCTGCCCGTGCCCGGGTCCGACCCGCGCTCGCAGACCTCGATCTGGCGTCGCTGGAAACGGCGGCTGCGCGCGTGCGCACCAAGGAGGCTGTGGCCGCGGTGGTCGCGCTCGAGGCTGCCCGTACCGGCGATCCCGTGCTCGCCGTGGAGTCGCTGGAGGCCCACGAGCGGGCGCTGGCCGGAGTCCCGGCAGCCCAGGAGTTGCTCGCTGCCCGACGCGCCGAGATCGCCGCAGGGCGGCAAGCCGCGGCCCTGGGAGTCCTGGACACGGTCCGGCGCGCTGCGGCCACCGGAGACGCGGACTTCGCGAAGAGGCTGCTCTCGACCATCCAGCGCCGGGACCTCAACGGCGCACTGAAGGAGGATGCGCGCGCCCTGGAAGCAGGCCTTGCGCGGGCGGAGCGCTTCGCCGAGGCACAGGAGGCCCACGCCCGGGCGCTCGGGGCAGGCAACTTCTTCGCGGCGCTCGTGCAAGCGCGCGAAGCGTCGAGAAACGCTCCGGAGGGCGAGCGCGCATGCTGGGAGGCCGAGGTCGCCCGCCTCGACGTGCAGGTCGCACGGGACTTCCGGCTCGTGGACGTGGACGTTGCGTCCGACGCCCTTGCGGAGACCAGCGCGTGCCCGCGCTTCCTCAACAGCGACGAGGTGGCCACCGCGCTCTCGCCGGACGGGACCCGACTCTTCCTGGTCACCTTCGAGGGACGGTGGGGCTTCGTCCGTGAGCTCGACGTCGCCTCGCAGCGGCTGGTGCGGGTCCGCGTGGTCCGCGCCCCGTCGGCCCTGGAGCACGCGAGCGTGAGCGTCGATGACGGCGGGGTGTGGTGCATCGGGCGGCGCGGCGGAGCCTTGCGGCTGGGCCTGGAGCGGCACGAGCTGCTGGGCTGGTTCCCGCCTGGCGAGCTGCTGGGCGAGGAGGCCGACCTGGGGGGCCGGCGCCACGTCCCCGGCACCGAGTGCCTGTGGGAGGACACCCGCGGCCCCGGGTTCTCGCGACGCTGGAGGGTGCTGGACCTGGGCCGAGGCCGGGCCATCCGCGAAGTGGACAGCAGCTCCAACCTCGCCGCCGTGCCCGTCCGCGGAGAGGCGCGCATGGTCGCCTGGGGCCTGGACACGCCGGTGGCCTACGACGAGCGCGGCGTGCGCGGACCGGCGCTCCCGCCCTGCCGCGACGTCCGCGGAGTGTCCGTCCATCCCGACGATGGCAGCCTGCTCGTGCTCGACTGCGTGCCCACGGACGAGCGCCGCGGGACGCTCCGGCTGGTCCCGTCGCACGGTGGGCCGAGAGAGCTGGGGACGGCGACGCGGTTCTGCGTGAGCTGGCTCGCGACCTCCCTCGACGAGCGGGTCGCGGTGGCGATGTTCTGTGACGAGGCCGCGGGCTACCAACTGGTCGCGCTCGGGCCGGACGCGCCTGGATTGACGGTGCTCTGGCGCAGGCCGGTCCCGCGATTCGTGCGCGTAGCGCAGGACTGCCGCGCCCGGCGTGCGGTCGTGTACCAGATGACGCCGCGAGGGGTGGAGATCGCGCCGCTGGGGCGCACGCCGTTGCCCGCGCTGCAGGAGGGGGTGGACGACGTCGGCCACGCGCCGCAGTGCCGCGCCGAGTTCCCGCCCGCCTGCGCACCCGAGGGAGCGGGAGATCCGGCCCGGCGGGACCTCTTCGAGTCCGAGTGGCGGGAGCACCGCGCGGAAGGCAAGGCGCTGCTCCAGCGGGTGTTTGCGCGGACGACGCTGGATGCCGATGGTGCGCTGGCCGTCCTCGCGGTGCTGCGGTCGGAGCTGGCGCCCCAGGAGTGGCGCACCGCGTTCGACCTGGCGTGGGCGCGGTTCGGCAGCGACCCGCGCTTCGGGGTGCTGCGCGCCGAGCGGCTCGCGATGGACGAGCGGTGGTCCGACGCGCTGCAGGCACTGGGAGAGCCAAAGACGGCCCACGAATGGCACGTGCTGGGCCTGGCCCGGATGCACGCGGGCGAGTATGCGGCGGCGAGGGAGGCGTTCCGGTCGGGGATCGCGCTCGGGGCGGG
>CAZAIE010001104.1:0-2846 GCA_964485035.1 uncultured Myxococcaceae bacterium
GCCGCCACGATCCCGACTGCGGTCCAGTTCAGGCCGCCCTCGGGCTCGACCGCCTCTGCGACCTTCTTGCCGCCGTCCTCAGCCATCGAAGTGCACCTCCGCCAGATGAAAGGGCGCGCATGCTAGTGACCCGGCCTCCGGTTGGCAACGACGCGGCATCCCAGGCGGAGCCGATGGTTGTCGGTCCCCGGGCCGCCTGTTAAGTTGCGCCCTCGTTTTCGACAGGAGTCTTCCGTGCGGCTCGGCTGGCTTGAACTGCTCGTCATCCTCGGTGTGGTGCTGCTCTTCTTCGGCCCCAAGCGGCTCCCTGGCCTCGGCAACGCCCTGGGCTCGGCCATCCGCGGGTTCAAGAAGGGCATCTCCGGCCAGGAGCAGGCCGAAGCCGACAAGGAGAAGGACAAGGAGCAGGAGAAGGACAAGCTGCCCCCCTCCACGCCGGACCGCCCGGCGTAGCGCCCCGCGCGCCCGCCGGTCCGTTCCGCGGCGATGTCGCTCCGCCTCAAGCTGGTCGCCCTCTTCGCCGCGGTGCTCGCCGCCACCATGGGCGTGGCCGCGGTGCTGGGCGGACGCATCGCCGAGGCCTCCATCGAGACGGAGATCCGCGAGCGCACGCTCGAGACCGCGCGCGCGCTCGTGGCCGACCTGGGCCGCGCCGCGAGCTACGAGGCCCGCACCACCAACGAGCGGCTCACCCAGCTCCTGCGCAGCCACCGCAGCCTGCGCGCCGCGGAGCTGGCCATCGAGCGGCCCGGCCCCGACCAGATCACCCGGGTGCAGCTCACCTCGCAGGGCCCGCGCCAGGAGGTCCGCGACGGCACCGCCGACGTCCCCACCAAGCCCACCTTCGCGCTGGTCGACGCCGCCGACGGCCGGCTCTGGTCGGTGTCGCTCCCTGCGCGCGTGGGCCGCTCGCGCGGAAGGCTGACGCTGGAGGCCTCGCTGGTGGAGGCGGACCGGCTCGCCGCCGCCGAGCGCCACGTCTTCCTCTACGTCACCGCCGCCGCCTGCCTGGTGCTCATCCTGCTGGTCCACCTGATGCTGCTGCGGGTCATCGGGCGGCCCATCGAGGCGCTCGCCGGCGCGATGCGGCAGGCCGAGCGCGGCCAGCTGGACGTCTCGGTGGGCGTGGACTCCCGCGACGAGCTGGGGACCCTCGCCCACGGCTTCAACGCGATGATCGACCGCATCCGCGGCTTCAACCGCGAGCTGCAGGAGCGCATCGACCAGGCGACCGCGGACCTCGCGCGCAAGAACCGCGACCTGCGCGAGCTCAACGACCTGCTGGTGGCCACCCGCCGCGACCTCACCGCCAAGGAGCGCCTCGCCGCGCTGGGCCAGCTGGCCGGCACCCTGGCCCACGAGCTGGGCAACCCCCTCAACGCCATCAGCGGCCACGTGCAGCTCCTGGTGCGCGCGCCCGACCTCCCCCCGACGGCGCGGGCCGACCTGAAGCTGGTGCAGGGGGAGATCGCCCGGATGACGGGCATCATCCGCCGCTTCCTCGACTCCACCCGGGCGATGACGCCCAAGCCCGAGCCGGTGGACCTCGCGGCGCTGGTCACCGACGCCCTCGACCTCTCGCTGTCGGCCGAGGCGCGGGTGCGCATCGCCGTCCACGCCGACGTGCCGCCCGAGCTGGACCGCGTAGTGGTGGACCCTGGACTCGTGCGCCACGTGCTCACCAACTTCATCGCCAACGCGGTGGACGCCATGCCCGAGCACGGCGACCTCCACGTCCGCGCGGCGCTCCAGGACGGGCAGCTCGCCCTCTCGGTGCAGGACACCGGCAAGGGCATCGCCCCCGAGGACCGGCCGCGCATCTTCGAGCCCTTCTTCACCACCAAGCCGGTGGGCAAGGGCACCGGCCTGGGGCTGGCCATCTGCCGCGAGATCGCCCGGGCGCTCAAGGGCCGGGTCGAGGTGGAGAGCGCGCCCGGCGCCGGCGCCACCTTCACGCTGCGCATCCCCGTCGCTCCCTGACGAAAGAGACCATGACCACCGCGAACGACCGCCGCGTCCCCGCCGCCGAGCCCCGCCCTCCCGGAGCGAAGCCGGTCGGGAGGGTCCTGGTGGTGGACGACGACAAGACCAGCCGCGAGCTGATGACCAAGATCCTCTCGTCGGCGGGGCACCAGGTGGTCGCCGCGCCCGACGGCAAGGACGCCATCCGCCTCGCGGGGGACCCCTCCATCGAGCTGGTGGTCTCCGACATCCGCATGGTCGAGGCCGACGGCCTGGAGGTGCTGGCCGCGTTCCGCCCGCACGACACCCCGGTCATCCTCATGACCGCCTTCGGCAACGTGGACGGCGCCGTGGACGCCATCAAGCGCGGCGCCTACGACTACATCTCCAAGCCCTACGACGTGGACCAGATCCAGATCGTCGTGCAGCGGGCGCTGCAGCAGCGCCGGCTGGCGGCGGAGAACCGCGAGCTGAAGAAGAAGGTCCGCGACAAGTACGCGCTGGAGAACATCGTCGGCCGCTCGGAGGCGATGCTCCACGTCTTCAAGACGGCGGCCCGGGTTGCGGCCACCAGCGCCACGGTGCTCATCCAGGGCGAGAGCGGCACCGGCAAGGAGTTGGTGGCGCGCGCCATCCACAACGCCAGCCCGCGCGCGCAGGGCCCGTTCGTCGCCGTGGACTGCGGGACCATCGCCGAGGGGGTGCTGGAGAGCGAGCTCTTCGGCCACGCCCGCGGGGCGTTCACCGGGGCCCAGTCCGCGCGCCGCGGCCTCTTCGAGGAGGCGAACGGCGGCACCCTCTTCCTCGACGAGATCGGCGACATCGGCCCCAAGCTCCAGTCCCAGCTGCTGCGGGCCTTGCAGGAGGGCGAGATCCGCCCGGTG
>CAZAIE010001105.1:0-2842 GCA_964485035.1 uncultured Myxococcaceae bacterium
GATCGGGTAGAGCGCCACGAGTCCTCCTCGGAAGCCGGCGACTATAGCCGACGCACCGAGGGCAGGGCTCGGACGATGTCCAGCAGCGGCGTGAGGATTCCCGCGGTCACGCCCCAGATGACGTCGGGGCCCACCGAGTAGAAGAAGACCGGCCAGAGCTTGCCGAAGTACTCGCGCATCTCCTCGCGGAAGCGGCCGCGATCCAGCAGGTCGGCGAGGCGCACGTGGATCAGCCGCTCGACCTCGAAGGGGTCAGGGGCGAACGCGTAGTGCGCGGGGATGCGGCCCACGATGGGCGTGATGCGGAAGCCGGAGACCACGGTGTCGTAGTCGTCGAGCTCGCCGAGCAGCTCCACGTCCGCGGGGGCGAGCCCGACCTCCTCGTGCGCCTCGCGCAGCGCGCAGGCCACCGCGTCCTCGCCCGGGTCGCGCTTGCCGCCCGGGAAGGCGATCTGACCGGCGTGGCGGTAGTCGCCGTCGGGGCGCTTCAGGAACAGCAGCTTGGCCTCGCCGCCCTCCTCGTAGAAGGGCACGAGCACGCTCGCGGGCGTCGTGGTGTACGGCGCCGGGCCCCGGCGCAGCGGCGTGCGGGAGGCGAGCGCCGCCTTCAATTCCTGGAACAACGGGAGGCTCATGGCGCGAGGATGCCCGCTCCCAGCAGGCCGAAGAGCGCCGCGCCCAGCAGCACCCGGTAGACGATGAACACCAGCGTGGAGCGCGTCCGCAGGAACTTCAGGAGCCAGGCGATGGAGGCGTAGCCGGAGACGAAGGCGACGAACGTGCCCACCACGAGCGGGCCGGCGGAGAGCGCACCCGGAGCACGCTGGGCCTCGAAGAAGTGGCGCATCTCGAAGACCCCGGCGGCGACGGTCGCGGGGATCGACAGCAGGAAGGAGAAGCGGGCGGCGGCGTCACGCTGCAGGCCCAGCAGCAGCCCGCCGGTGAGCGTGCAGCCCGAACGCGACGAGCCCGGAATCAGCGCGACGGCCTGCGCCACCCCGACCACGCCGGCGTCCTTCATGGTCACGTTCTCGATGGGGCGCACGTGGCGCGCCACCCGCTCGGCGAGCGCGAGCACCAGCGCCATGCCGATGGCCGCCCCGGCGATGACGTAGAGCGAGCGGAACTCGTTCTCGATGAACTTCTTGAGCGCGAGTCCCAGCACCACCACCGGCACTGTGCCGACGATGACGTACCAGCCCATGCGCGAGTCGAGGTCGGCGAAGGGCTCCCGACGCACGAGCCCTGTGAGCCACGCGCGGGCAATGCGCCAGATGTCGCGGGCGAAGTAGACGACCACCGCGAGCGTGGTGCCGAGTTGGATGATTGCGGTATACGCGGCGCCCGGGTCCTCCCAGCCGAGCAGCGCAGGAACGATGCGCAGGTGCGCGGTGGAGCTGATGGGGAGGAACTCGCTGAGGCCCTGGACGATGCCGAGGACCGCCGCCTGGAGCAGGTTCATGCGCGGCCCTTTAGCCTTCTTCCCCGGCTGCGACAAGCACGGGGCGACCCGGGGGGACTACCCGAGACTGGTCCTTGTTGAACAGCGCCGTTGCCGTCGAACGCAATGCGACCGATGCCATGTCGCGCGCCCAGCCCAACCACTTGGTTTTCCTAGACCGCATCGAGCTGTCGACCCGGGACGACAGCTGCCCGGAACCCCATCCTCGAGGTGCAGGCCGACGCTTCGCTTGGCGTCGCACGCGATCCGTCGCGGTGTGCCCAGGGTGTGTCTGTGCATCAGCGCGCCCCTGAGTCCCTCCGCCCACAAGGTGCGCATCCCGCGGGGACGCAGTCCTGGCACATCACTTGCCAGGGGCTCCAGCCGATGTCGCATCCCGCTCCCTCGAGAGAATCGATGACCAACCGCTACTGGCTCTTGCTGCTTCTCCTCCCCGCGAGCTGCACGCCGCCCGCCGAGTGCGCCGACCTCGTCAAGTTCAAGGCGCACCTCAACTCCGGCCGCTGCGTCGTCGATGGCGACCTCACGATCGAGGGTTCGGTGGAGGGCGCTGCCCGACAATCTCCTCGTGCGAGGGGACATGCAGATCAAGGGCACTGAGCTCAGACGGCTCCCCAAGGGGCTCGTCATCAGGGGCAACCTCTCGCTCTACAAGACGCTCATCGACGAGCTCCCGTCGGACCTCGTGGTGGAGGGGGCATTCGACAACTATCTCGGGTTCGGCTCGCCAAGCCTGAACAGGTCGACGGGCGCAGTGATCAAGAACCTCCCCAGCGGTTCAGGGCGAGGAAGGGCACCGAGCGGACACGCCCTAGCCGTCTCGCCTTCAGAGGACGCTCTCCGGGACGTCGAGAGTCGTAAGGCCGCCCCGAGCCGGGCTGAGGCCCTGGCGCCCTTGGAGAGAAACGCTCTCGTGGGAGCGCTGTCTGCGGCCGTCGAGCGCTGTGATGTCGCGAAGCTGGAGGCGCTCGGCGCGAGCGGCGCGCTGGCGAAGCTCGCGCAGGCACGGGAGACGTCCCAGCTGGTGAACTCGCTCCTCTTCCGGTGCAACGCGAGAGCCTTCTGTCGGCTCCTGCCCTCGCTCTCCGGCGCTGGCGTGGCCCTCTGGGACAGCCAGGGAGACTCGGTGCTGGTGACGGCGATTCGCCAGCGTTCGACGGAGAAGGCGTTGTGCCTGATCGATCACTTGCCAGCGCCCGAGACCTCTCGAAACGCGGACTCGCCGCATCGAACCGCCCAACTCACGGCCGAGGACTTTGGGGAACATGCCGTGCTCCGCCGCCTTGAAGGAAGCAGACCGGACGAGGTGCTCACGCCGACGGAGCTGGGTAACCGCTGCACGGACACCGTCTGGCGCCAAGCGCGGTCTCTGGCCAGGAT
>CAZAIE010001106.1:0-2842 GCA_964485035.1 uncultured Myxococcaceae bacterium
GGGCATGAGCGGGCGATGGCCGGGGCGCGGCTGCTGCGCGCGGCAGGTCTTCGGGTGGGGGCGGTGACGCAGGTTTCGCGGGCGAACGTCTCGGAGTTGGCCGCGCTGGAGGCCGGGCTGGTCGCTGCGGGCTTCGAGGGGTGGCAGGTGCAGCTGACGGTGCCCCAGGGGCGTGCGAGGGGGAGCGACCTGCCGCTGCGGCCGGAGGAGGTCCCGGGGGTGGCGGACTTCATCCTCGACCCGACGCGGGTCCTGCGGCCGTATGCGGCGGACGACATCGGGTGGATGACGCGGCGCGAGCCGGAGCTGCGCTCGGCGCATCGGCCCACGGACTGCGTGTTCGAGGGGTGTCAGGCGGGGCTCTCGCTGATCGGGCTGACGGCGGAGGGAACGGTCCGCGGGTGCCTCTCGCTGCCGCCGCACTTCGACGAGGGCAGTGTCCGCGAGCGGCCGCTCCGGGCCATCTGGGAGGATCCGGACTGCTTCGCCTACAACCGGCGCTTCGACGAGGGAGCGCTCACCGGAGCGTGCGCGGCGTGTGCGTTCCGCCGGGTGTGCCGGGGTGGCTGCCGCTCGCTCGCCTGGGCGCACCAGCGCTCGCTCACCGAGAACCGCTGGTGCCTGCGGGTGACGGAGCCTGCATGAGGGTGGTGCTGCTGGTCGCGGACTCGCTGCGCGCGGACGTGCTGGGGGCGAAGACGCCCACGCTGGACGGGCTCGCTGCGCAGGGCGTGCGCTTCTCCGAGGCCATGACGAGTGCGCCGTGGACCGTCCCGTCGCTGGCGGCGATGGTGACCGGGCGGTACGCGCACCGGCTGGGGCTGTACCGCTGGGAGCAGCCGCTGCCGCAGGTGCCCAACCTGTTTCTTGCGCTCGCGGACGCGGGGTACCACGTGGCGAGCTTCGTGTTCGACCCGGGGCAGCTGTTCTGTGCGGTCCCGGAGGCAGGGGTCGTCGGGAGCTCGCAGGAGCTGGAGGCGGTGCTCGGCTGGCTCGAGGCCAACCGCTCGCCGGACCTGTTCCTGCTGGTCCACTACTGGGGGACGCATCTCCCCTACCTCGACACGCCGATGACGGTGCCGCAGTGGAGGGCCGTGACCGACCAGCTGCTCGCGGGGCTGGCGAAGGATCCGGTGGTGGTCCGGCAGACGTTGCAGGGGCTCTACCGGCGTGCGGTCGAGCGGCTGGACGCGCACTTCCTGCCGCGGCTGATCGCGGCGACGGCGCGGCACTCCAGGAGCGAAGACGGCTGGCTGGTCGCGGTCACGGGCGATCACGGTGAGAGCTGGGGCGAGCACCGCGAGGTGAGGGACGTCTTCGACCTGCACGGGAGCGACCTGCGGGAGGACGTGCTGCGCATCCCGCTGGTGCTGGGCGGCACCGCGATCCGTGCGCGTGGAGCGATCACCGGGCTCGCGCGGTCGGTGGATCTCGCCCCGACGCTGCTGGATCTGGCGGGAGTGCCGCCCCTCACGGACGCGGATGGAGTGTCGCTGCTGGGAGCGATGGCGTGTGGAGCGACGTCGGTTGAGGGTGGGTTCGCCGCTGCGTCTGCAGACTTCGTGGATGCGACCGAGCCGCCGATGAGTCCAGAGGGGCTGTGGACGGCGCTCTGTTGGCGGATGGGGAAGCTCAAGTACCACTGGGATCTGCGGACGGGTGAGCGCACCTGGTTCGACCTGGAGGCGGATCCCGGGGAGCAGTCGCCGTGTCGGGTGGGGACCGGAGAGCCGGCGGAGGGGTGGGCGCGGTTGGAGCGCGAGCGTGCGAGGAGTGCGTGCGCGCCCGCGCCGGACCCTGCGGAGCAGCGCCTGCGGGGGTGGGGGTACCTGGAGTAGGACGAGTTACTTAACGCCAATTAATTAACCGCCCCCAGCTCGCGGAGGAGACCCCCTGCCCTCACTCGGGCTCGGAGCGGGGCATGGGGCCCTGCAGACTCTTCCCCCTCGAAGCCGTGCCGGGGTCGAGGCCCAGCGTCCCGGTCACAATCGCCGCGACGTCGAGGAGTCGCAGTCCGTCGCGCCGGCCGGGTTCGACCCCGGGGCCGCGGTGCAGGAAGACGCCCTGCATCGCATGGTTCGCGTCGTCGGGTCCGGTGTCATTGCCCGCCGTGAAGAGCGACGGGTTCCCGACGCTGGCGACGGCGCGGTAGCGGAGATCGCCGACGTAGACCATCAGGTCGGGCCAGTCTCCGCGGGGGTTCTGGTCCGGGGCCAGGTCGCGCGGGCGGAGCACCCGGCAGCCGAGCCTCCGTCCGTCCGGACCTGGGAGGGCCTCGAGCTCGGAGGTGAGGCGCTCGAGGAGCGGTTCGTAGTCTCCGGGGGCGACGGTTCCCTGGGGCTCGCGGCCCTGCAGGTTCACGAAGAGGCGTGCGTAGTATCCGCCCCACGCCCAGACCCGGGTCGCATCGAAGTCCACGAGCCGCTCGTCGAAGGCGCGGGGACCGCCTGGGCTCAGTCGGAGCGCGAGGAGTCCGTGGGCACGCAGCCAGTCGTTGATGGCGAAGCCGCCCTGCATCGCCTGAGCGCCGTGATCGCTCACGACCAGGACATGGGTCGAGGGGTCCAGGTCTGCGAGCAGGCGCCCGAGCCGCTCGTCCAGCCGGCGGTAGAACGTCCGCAGCGTCCCCGCGAGCCGGTGCCCGGGCTCGTGCCGTGGATGCTGCGGATCCTCGAATCGCCAGAACGCGTGGTGCATCCGGTCGGGCGCGAGGTCGACCATCACCGCCAGGTCGACCGGCCGCGAGCGCAGGAGCCGTTCGAAGCACCGGAACCGGGACTCGGAGAGCGCGTCGGCCTCGTCGGCGATGCGGTCCAGGTCTCCCGAGCGGACCTGTTCGACG
>CAZAIE010001107.1:0-2834 GCA_964485035.1 uncultured Myxococcaceae bacterium
GTCTTGGCCTTGGAGAGGCCCATCGACGTGCCCAGCCCGCCGTTGAGCTTCACCACCACCAGCCGCGCGATGTCCTCCGCGCGCGCGTCGGCGGCGAGGTCCTCGAAGCGCGCGAGGTCGCCCGCGCCGGGCACGCCCACCTCCGCCCAGGGGGTCTTTCCGCTGAAGCCCTGGTGCACCAGCGCGGCCCGGCGCACGAACTCCTCGGCGGCGGCAGGGTGGATCCCGCGCTTGCTCATGCGCTCGCGGATGGCGGTGGTCACGGCGGCGAAGTCCATGGGGCCTCCAGGTCGATGGGGTGGGAGGCCCGCACTCTACCGCGCGGTGGCCGCTGCGGCGCCCGGCTGCGATACTCGTCGGCGTCTTTTCCACGGAGGCACCGATGGGCAACGTCCGCGTCCACGCCGCACCCTCGCCGGCGCCGACCCGCCGCACCGAGAGCCCCCAGCGGCTGCGCCTGGCAGGCGAGGTCGCCCTGGATCTCAAGGAGCCGTCGGACGTCGTGGCGCTCCCCGGCGGCGCCTTCCTGGTCGTCGGCGATCGGTCGGACCGGGCGCTCTTGCTGCGCCCCGACGGCTCCAGCGCCAAGGTGAAGCTCCCCGGACTGAAGGACGGCAAGAGCGGGCTCGAGGCCGTCACCTACGACCCGCGCAAGAAGCAGCTCCTGGTGGTCAGCGAGGAGAGCGGGAAGCTCCTGCGCTACGACTTCGACGTGAAGCACGGCACGGCCAGGCTCCTCGCCGAGGAGAAGACGGGGATCGGCGGCAAGGACAACAAGGGCGTGGAGGGGATCGCCTTCCTCCCCGGGGAGGCCTCGCCGACGGGTCGGCCGCAGCTGCTGTTGGCCAAGGAGGGCAAGCCCCGCTCGCTGGCGCTGCTGGCCCCGGACGGGAGCGGCAAGGCGACGCGGGTCGAGGTGGACAAGGCCCTGCTCGAAGCCTGCGCCGACTTCTCTGGCCTCGCGGTGGACCCGGTGACCGGCCACGTCTTCGTCAGCTCCGAGGAGTCAGCGCTGGTCGCCGAGCTGAAGCTGGTACGGCGCAAGGACAAGGTGGTCGCCGAGCTGGTCCAGGCGCTGCCGCTACACGACGCGAAGGGCCGCAGCCTCCCCAGGGTCGAGGGGCTCGCCTTCGACGCGCGTGGCGACCTGCACGTCCTGCTCGAGGACGCGCGGACGCTGGTCCGCTTCGCGCGCGGGTGAGTCGGGCAGGGGCGCCCCCTGCCCGTTGAGCCCACCGCCGTCAGCTCTCGGGGATGACCACGACCAGGGCGACGACCGCGCCCGTCCCGTCGATGCCCTTGTCGACCCGGTATGAGCCCTCTGCAGGGACCTGGAACACGGCGAAGCGCTCGCCCGCGGGCGTCTTCACGACCCCTTCCCCGGTCTCGTCCTCCTCGACGTCGAGGATCTCGTCAATGGCCTCGTTGACCTCCTCCAGAGGCTCCTCGCGCAGCGCCTGGATCTCCACGAGCGCCGCCTCGGTGAACAGGCCGCCGACCGAGGTCTCGCTCACGAGGTTGCCCGCGGTCTCCCACTTCACGGGGGAGGCACCCTCGAGCAGCGCGAGCAGACCGCCGCCGAGCCAGTAGAGCTTGAGCGGGCCGGCGCGCAGCGTCTCCGTCACGGCGCACTTCCAGGTGCTGCCGTCGCCGACGTGGACCTTGCCGGTCACCGGCATCTGCCCGAAGGCGTTCTTCTTCTTGGCGGCGAAGCGGGTGTAGACCGCCTCCCCAGAGTCCGCGAGCTGCTGCTGCTTGGCCATGGTGTGCCTCCGAACCGGTTGTGCGGCGCACCTTGCGCCGGGTCGGCCCGAAGCGCCAGCACCTTCGACTCAGCCGGCGTCGCCTCGGCGGCGATGCTACCCGCACAAGGGATTCCCCCGAGCAGGTCGCGCCGGCCGGAGAACAGCATCACGGGGCCCAGGTCACCACGAGGCGAGGCGAGTACGACGCGCCACGAGCGGTGTCATACCCAGTGAAGGTCCGGCTGGACTGGTACTTCGCCCCGTCCTGGTCGGTGGCGACGTTGAAGAAGAACAGGGTGAGCGCGTTGCCCGGGGCCCAGCCCGGCTGGGCGACGACTTCCTGCACCAGAGACTTCAGGTCCTTCGGACAGGCGTACTCGGTGGCCGGGTCCCAGCAGTCGAGCTTGCGCTGGGCGCAGTCGTACTCCCACTTCGGGCTCTCGGGGTCGGTCGAGCAGGAGTCGTTACAGCGCACCGTCCAGTGGTCGAAGAAGGCGGTGGTGCGCGCCCGCTGGTCGGGCCGGCCGGAGTCGTAGTTGGTGGGGTTGAAGGGCGCCGAGTCCGCCGCCTTCTCCGCGTAGATGTTGACGTAGAGGTTCTTGGTCGAGTCGATGGAGTTGGTCGGCCAGAACGAGACCTTGGCGCTGACGATGGTCGCCCCCTTCGGAACCTGCAGGCCGGGGAAGCGCAGGGCGGTGTAGTACGAGACGTGGGCGGTGTCGAAGTGGCGGCCGAGGTGCACGTTGGCGCCGTAAAAGATGTTCCACGCCGAGGGCGAGACGTTGATGAGGTAGCTGGTCAGGGCGTCGTTCACCGAGGCGATCTGGACCGTCGCGCTCGGGCCGGCGTCGGGCTGGGGAGTGCCGGCGTCGGCGCCAGGCTCGGCGGCGTCGGGCGGCTCGGAGGCGTCGGCGCCAGGTCCGGCCGCGTCGGGCAGGTCCGCGTCCGCAGCCGCGCCCGCGTCCACGCTGACCTCAGGACCAGCGTCCGGGACCACCTGGCCGGAATCGACCGGGTCCTGGGACGCGTCCAGCGCCGAGGAGGCGTCGGGAGCGCCAGGCCCTCCGGAATCCCCAGCGACTCCGCCCC
>CAZAIE010001108.1:0-2830 GCA_964485035.1 uncultured Myxococcaceae bacterium
CTGCGGAACCGGCCCTACCTCTTCACCGTGCTCGGGTACGCGGCGTACACCTTCGCCCTGGGCGCGCTCGCGTTCTGGATGCCGGCCTTCCTGGAGCGCGTGCGCGGCGTGCCGCGGGAGGACGCCTCGGTCCAGTTCGGGGCCATCGTGGTGGTCACCGGGTTCGTGGGGACCTTCGCCGGCGGCTGGCTGGGGGACGCCTGGCGCAAGCGCAACCCGCAGGCGTACCTGTGGCTCTCGGGCCTCGCCACCCTGCTCGCCTGCCCGCTCGCGGTGGTGGCGCTCTGGGCCGACTCGCCGGCGGTCTACCTCCCGGCCATCGTCGGGGCCGAGGTGCTGATGTTCGCCTCCACCGGCCCGATCAACTCGGCCATTGTGAACCTGGTGGCGCCGACCGAGCGGGCGACTGCGGTGGCGCTGCACATCTTCGCCATCCACGTCCTGGGCGACGTGCCCTCCCCGGTGCTGGTGGGGAGGCTCTCGGCCACGGGCGGGTCGAGCGCGGGCTCGCTCGCCGCGGCGATGGGCGTGGTCCCGGTGGCCATCGCCGTGGGAGGGCTCGTCTGGCTGGGCGCGGCCTGGCAGGCGCGCCGCCAGGGCGTCCGGGTGTGAGCCTCGGCAGTCGACTCTCTCGACTCTCTCGACTCTCGACTCTCTCGACTCTCGACTCTCGACTCTCGACTCCCTAGGCTCTGCGGGTCCCGAACCCGAGGAGCCCGACATGCGAAGCCACGTCTCCACCGCCGCGCTCGCGCTGGCCGCCACCCTCGCCGGCGGCCCCGCCCAGGCACGCGAGCGCACGGAGGTCCCCGAGAAGGAGAAGTGGGACCTCTCTGACCTGTACCCCACCGAGGCTGCCTGGAGCGCCGCGCGCGAGGACGCGCAGAAGCGCATCGCCGGGATGGCGGCGCACCGCGGGCACCTGGGCGACTCGCCGCAGGCGCTGCTCGCCGCGCTCGAGGCCATGCAGCGGCTGCAGACCGACGTCTCGCGCCTCTCGGTCTACGCATCGTGCCTCTCCAGCGAGGACACCCGGGTGTCCCGCCCGCGCGAGCTGGAGCAGGCGGCACAGCGGCTGGCGGTGGACCTCGGGGCGGCGCTGTCCTGGGTCCGCCCGGAGCTGCTCGCGCTCGACGCCGCGAAGATCCGCGACTTCCTCGCGAAGGAGCCGAAGCTCGCGCCCTACCGCTTCGGCCTGGAGGACGTGCTGCGCTGGAAGCCGCACACCCTGACCGCCCCGGAGGAGCGCGTGGCGTCGATGGCCGGGGAGCTGGGCCTCGCCGGCGGGAGCGTGCACGAGGTGCTCACCGAGGCGGACCTCCCCTACCCCACCGTGAAGCTCTCGACCGGTGAGAAGGTGCGGCTCGACGCCGCGGCCTACACCGCGCACCGGCAGGCCCGCTCGCGCGCCGACCGCCTGAAGGTCTTCGAGGGCTTCTTCGGGGCCTACAAGACCTACGAGCGGACGCTGGGCGCCACCCTCTCCGCGCACGTGAAGGCGGGGATGTTCGAGCACCGGGTGCACCAGTTCGGCTCCACCCTCGAGTCCTCGCTCTTCCGCGACAACATCCCGCCCGCCGTCTACCGCCAGCTCATCGCCGACGTGCACCGCAGCCTGCCCACGCTGCACCGGTACCTCGGCCTGCGGAAGAAGATGCTCGGGCTGCGGGAGCTGAAGTACCAGGACCTCTACGTCTCGCTCGTCGAGAGCGTGGACCTGCGCTACACGCCCGACCAGGCGCGCGCCGTGGCGCTCGAGGCGGTGGCCCCGCTGGGGGCCGAGTACGTGGCGGCGCTGAAGCAGGGCTTCGACAGCCGCTGGACCGACTTCCTGCCCTCCACCGGCAAGCGCTCGGGGGCGTTCTCGACCGGCGTCTGGGGCGTGCACCCGTACCAGCTGCTGAACTTCAACGGCCGCTACGACGACCTCTCCACGCTGCTGCACGAGTCCGGGCACTCGATGCACACCTACCTGGCGAACAAGACCCAGCCCGCGGCGACGGCGGACTACTCCATCTTCGTCGCCGAGGTGGCCTCGACGCTCAACGAGAACCTCTTGATGCACCAGCTGCTGGCCCAGGCGAAGGACGACGCGACGCGCCTGTTCCTGCTCGGCAACCACCTGGAGACGCTGCGCACCACGCTCTTCCGGCAGGTCCAGTTCGCCGAGTTCGAGCTGGGCTTCCACGAGAAGGCCGCGCGGGGCGAGCCGCTGACCGGCGAGAACCTCTCGGAGGCCTACCTGAAGCTGGTCCGCGAGTACTACGGGCACGAGAAGGACGTGTGCCGCGTCGACGACCTGCTCGCGGTGGAGTGGGCGTTCATCCCGCACTTCTACGGCACCTTCTACGTCTACCAGTACGCGACCAGCCTGGTGGCCTCCACCTCGCTCGCGCGCGGGCTGCTCGAGGAGGCGAAGCAGGGCGGCACGGCGAAGCGGGACGCCTACCTCGCGATGCTCAAGGCCGGCGGCTCGAAGTTCCCCATCGACCTGCTCAAGGACGCGGGCATCGACATGACCACCTCCGCCCCGTTCGACGCGGCGATGGCGGAGATGAACGCCACCATGGACCAGATGGAGAAGCTGCTCGCCACCCAGAAGCCGGCGAAGAAGAAGTAGCCTCCCGGCCCAAGCGGGTCTTTGCACCCGGGTGCAGGTCGAGTCCCCACGGCGCTACACTCAGGGGTACGGAGACGCGCATGGACGAGGTCGAGCTGCCGCCCGGAAACCTGATCCTCCAGGCCCTCCAGGCGATCCGCCTGGAGGGCCTGGAGGATCAGGATTCCGGGCGGCAGCTCGACCTCGTCCATGCGCGTCTCCGTACCCCTG
>CAZAIE010001109.1:0-2829 GCA_964485035.1 uncultured Myxococcaceae bacterium
GTTCTCGGGCATCCGGACGCACATCCCCGACGCGCATACTCGGGCCGTGAGTGGATGGACCCGAAGGACGCAAGGTGCCCCGGCGACCGCCCCGCGGCCACCGGCCACCGGACCGGGAGGGACCATGGGCGCCCCGAACCGCAAGCGCATCCTCTTCGTCGACGACGAGCCGATGGTGCTCGAGGGCCTGGCCAACCTCCTCCACCGCCAGCGGCGCCAGTGGGAGATGCTCTTCGCCCCCGGCGGCGAGGCGGCGCTCGCCGAGCTGGAGAAGAGGCCCGTAGACGTCATCGTCTCCGACATGCGCATGCCCGGCGTCGACGGGGCCACGCTGCTCTACCGCGTCAGGGAGCGCTACCCCAGCATCACCCGCATCGTGCTCTCCGGGCACGCGGAGCGGGACGCGGTGGTGCGGGCCATCCCGGTGGCGCACCAGTACCTCGCCAAGCCCTGCGACGCCGAGGAGCTGCGCCGCACCATCGAGCGCGCCTGCTCGCTGCAGGGACTGTTGGACGACCCCAACATCCGCGAGGTGGTGGGCCGGCTCGACAAGCTCCCCTCGGTCCCCGCCACCTACTCGCGGCTCATCGACCTCATCGGGGAGCGCGACGCCAGCATGGAGGAGGTGGCGCGCATCGTCGCCGAGGACCCGGCGATGACCGCCAAGGTCCTGCAGCTGGTCAACTCCGCCTTCTTCGGGCACGCGCAGCACGTCTCCTCCATCCGCCAGGCGGTGGTCTACCTGGGCATCGAGCTGTTCAAGGCGCTGGCGCTCACGGTGCACCTCTTCGCGCTGGTCGAGTCGTCCCGGGTCGAGGGGCTGTCTCTGTCCGAGTTCCAACGCCGCTCGCTCGTCTGCGCGCGGGTGGCCCGGCAGTTCCTCTCCCGCCCGGAGCGGGCCGAGGAGGCCTTCACCGCGGCGCTGCTCAGGGACGTGGGCCGGCTGGTGCTGGCGCTGGGCCTCCCGGAGCGGATGGTCGAGGTCGAGGCCGAGGCGCGGCAGCGCCAGGTCCCGGCGGCCGCGGTGGAGAGGGAGAAGCTGGGGGTGACCCACGCCGAGGTGGGCGGCTACCTGCTCGGAATCTGGGGCCTGCCCACGGCCGTGGTGGAGGCGGTGGCCTTCCACCACGGACCGTCGCGGGCCAGCGAGCCCGTCCGGGAGGTGGTGGCCGCGGTGCACGTCGCCGACGCGCTCATGGACGTCGCCTGCGGAGCACCCGGCGCCCGCGACCTCGACGGCCTGGTCGACCGGGAGTTCCTGGACGCCGCGGGCATCTCCTCCCGTCTCCCGGAGTGGGAGGCGCTCGCCGCGCTCGAGCTGCGCGAGGCGGGCCTCGGGGCGCCCCGCGAGGGGTGAAAGGAGCAGGTCATGGACGCCACGCGGACGGCAGGTGCAGAGAAGCCCAGGGTGCTCTGCGTCGACGACGAGCGCGCGGTGGTGGAGGCGCTGGCGCTCAACCTCGGGCGCCAGCGCTACGCCGTGAGCGTGGCCACCAGCGGCGCCGAGGGCCTGGACCTGCTGGGGGGGAAGGGGCCCTTCGCGGTGGTCCTCTCCGACATGCGCATGCCGCAGATGGACGGGGTGGCCTTCCTCTCGCAGGTGCGCCGAACCAGCCCGGACACCGTGCGCATCCTGCTCACCGGCCACGCCGACCTCGACGCCGCGGTCGCCGCAGTGAACGACGGCCAGGTCTTCCGCTTCCTGACCAAGCCCTGCCCCGCGCCGCTGCTGGCCCAGGCGGTGGAGGCGGGGGTGCAGCAGGCCCGGCTGCTCGCCGCCGAGAAGGTGCTCCTGGAGGAGACGCTGAAGGGGAGCGTGAAGGCGCTGCTCGACGTCCTGGCGCTGACCAGCCCCGCGGCCTTCGGTCGGACCCAGCGCATCCGCGAGCACGTCATGGGCCTGGCCTTGGGGCGCGTGGAGCGCGGCCGCTGGCAGGTGGAGCTCGCGGCGATGGTCTCGCAGTTGGGGTGCATCACGCTGCCGCCGGAGACGCTGGAGAAGCTGTACCACGGGCTCGCGCTCGCGCCGGACGAGCAGGCGATGGTTGCCCGGCTCCCCTCGGTCGCGGAGCGGCTGCTGGCGCACATCCCGCGGCTGGAGGGGGTGCGGGCCATCCTCGCCGCGCAGTCCACCCGGGCTTCCACGCTGCTCCCGCGCGAGGCGGCCGACGACGCCGTCGCCGTGGGGGCCTGCGTCCTGCGTCTGGCGACCGACTACGACCTGCTCGAGTCGCAGGGGCTCACCACCGGGGCGGCCCTGGACACGCTGCGCGGCCGCAAGCTCTACGACCCCGGCCTGCTGCAGGCCTTCGCCGAGCTGCGGGGAGCGGCGGTGAAGCAGGCGGAGATCCGCGAGCTGCCGCTCCGGGCGATCCACGAGGGGATGGTGCTGGCCGAGGACGTGCGCACCGTCGCCGGGGTGCTGCTCGCCCCGCGCGGCCACGAGGTCACCGCGGGGTTCGTCGAGCGCGCGCGCAACTACCGGGCCGGCTCGGTCAAGGAGCCCATCCGCGTGGTCGCCCGGAACGTGGCGAGTTGAGCGGCAGGTCCGGGGCTTTGGCTCCGAAGGAGGAGGTCATGAAGGCAGTCTCCCTGGTCAAGGGCGAAGGAGAGTCGCTGCGAGCTGGCGAGCGGGCGCGGCACCCGGTGCTGCTGGTGGACGACGAGCTCAACCTCCTGGAGAGCCTGCGGCTGATGCTGCGGCGCGGGCCCTACGAGGTGCACCTCGCCCGCAGCGCCCAGGAGGCGCTGGCGGTCCTGGCCGCCCGGCCGATCGAGGTCATCGTCGCCGACGAGCGGATGCCGGGGATGGGCGGGGCGGAGTTCCTG
>CAZAIE010001110.1:0-2825 GCA_964485035.1 uncultured Myxococcaceae bacterium
CCCTTCGAGCCGCGTGACGGAGGGCTTCCTCTTCGGGTTGGTCCCGTTCCGCCATTCCGTCCAGGGCGCGACCGGGGTGGGCTCGGCCACCTCCCGCGGCTCGAAGGGCGGCTCGGTCTCGAAGCTCGTCTTCCAGACCGCCGGTGGCGAGGTCCCGCTGCTCGCGCTCTCGAGCAACATGAACGATGAGGAGAAGGAGGAGACGCAGGAGGCCCTCGCCGCCTGGTTCGCCGGGAGCGAGGCGAGGCTGCAGAAGCGCGTGGGGTACTACAACGTCTTCGCCCTGTTCGGCGCGCCCTTCACCGTCCTCTGGCTCCTCGTCGTCTGGTCCCTGCTCTCCGCTCCGCTCGCGCTCCTCTTCCGGGCGTGTCTCGAGGTCGACCCGATGACGCGTGCGCTCCGGGTGCGCACGAAGCCGGGGCCCCGGCCGATGAGGGAGATCTCGCTCTCGGACCTCGCCGCCGTCGAGGTCTCGCACAACCCCGGCGGCTGGCTCGGCAGCCTGATGGAGAAGACCGGGCCTGCCCCTGCCCGACACGCGAAGACCCCGGAGCTGCACCTGCACCTCGTGCTGCGCGGCGGGGAGCGGGTAGTGGTGCGCAA
This sequence comes from uncultured Myxococcaceae bacterium, assembly GCA_964485035.1. GTDB lineage: Bacteria > Myxococcota > Myxococcia > Myxococcales > UBA5297 > CAZAIE01. The sequence continues at coordinate 604 of CAZAIE010001110.1, forward strand.
CTTCTTCAAGATCCCCGACGAGTCGATGCACGCCCTCCGGCGCGCGGTCGCCGAGGCCACCGGGGCACCGACCAGCGAGCCGTCCGGGCAGCTGCGGGGCCGCTGACATGGGAGGAGAGATGGTGTGTCGGAGCTTCCTGAGCTGTCTCGTCGCCAGCGTGGTGGTGCTCACGGGCTGCTCGCCGGACACGGCTGCGCATCGCCCGGTGGTCCGTGACGAGGCGGGCCTGCTCACCCCCGAGGACCGCGCCGCGCTCGAGGCCGTGCACTTCCCTCCCGGGGTCCGCGCGCTGGTGCACACCACCGCCACGCTCCCGCTCACTCCCGGGCTGCCCGCAGCCGCCGGCGAGGTCCTGGAGGCGCACCCGCCGTGGAGTCCTTCGGACGCGCCGGGACTGGTCGACAGGGTCCTGGGCTGGAGCTCGGCCAAGGTCGTCTTCGTGCTGGTCTCCGGCCAGCCGCGGATGCTGCAGGTCCGCCACGGCCGCGAGCTCGCCATCCCCGCGCTGCGCGAGGGGGTCCTCGCTGGCCCGACCTACCGGCGGTGGCAGGACGACTATGCGCGAGCAGCCGACGCCGCGCCGCTGCGGGCTGCGTTCGCGGAGCTGGCCCAGGCGCTCGGCCGCGGACTGGAGGCGCCCTGGTACCGGTCGTGGCTCGACCGCGGCGAGATCGGCGGGTTCGTGGTGGACACGCTGGAGCCGCTGCTCGCTCCCGGCAACGGCCTCTTCACCCGGCTCGTGCTCGCGCCGGTCGCCAGCGTGGTCTCCCGGCTGGTCCGGGCGCTCGCGGCGCTGGGGCCGGTGGCGGCGGTCGGAGGCACCGCCCTGGTGGTGGTGGGGTTCGAGCTGCTCGTCCGCTGGCCGCTGCGCAGGCTCACCCGCGGCCCGGGACGGCGGCTGGGGTTCCGCCTGCTCAAGCTGGGTGTCGGGAGTGGCCTCGTGCTCGTCGGGCTGGCGGTGAGCGGGACGCTGCTCCTCCTGGCGAGCGGCCGCTGGGAGGACGAGCGAGCGCTCGAGCTGATGGGGGCAGTCGCCGTGCCCGAGCTGGTCCGCACCTTCTCCACCCTGGCGGCGCCCTCGCCGTGGTGGGTCGCCCTCCTTACCGCGGTGGTGATGGCCATCTACCTGCACGGGCACCTCGAGCTTGCGGCCAGCGACGCGCTCGCCTCGCTCCCGGACGAGGCCCAGCGGGAGATGCTCGCGGCCGCGTCCGAGAGGCAGCGGCGGCAGTTCGACGCCGAGAGGAGGGTGGGCTTCTTCAAGGAGGCCATGGGCGGAGACGCCGACGACGTGTCGGCCGAGGAGTACGCGCGCCACCCGTTCACGGTGATCGCCGCGCTCCGCCATGGCGTGTTCAAGAAGGGCGTCCTGCAGTGGGGGCTCGGGCTCCTGGTGCTCCCCGGCGTCTTCGCGGTCTACGTGCTGGTGGGCACCTGCCTCCGAGCGGTGTTCGCGGTCCCCAAGGGCCTGCGCGCGGCCGAGGCCACGCGGTGGATCTCCGAGCGGGAGTCCGAAGGCGGTGACGCGCCGGCGGAGTAGGTCGCGGGCCTGTCGCGAAGCGCGCACGCTGCCAGTCCGCCGCCGCCAGGACGCTGGCGACTCTCTCTCTGTGTCCTGGAAGTGATCGCCCTGTCTCGGGATGGCGATCCCCCCGTCGTCCCTGCGAGTTCCTCTCCGTCCGACCTCGGGCACCGCGCTTGCACCAGCGCCGGGGTCCACAACCCCCGAGGGATGACATGCGAAGGTCGGCAGCGACGATGACGGCGGTCTTGGCGGCCCTGCTCTTGCTCGCGTGCGGCGAGAAGGCGGCCGACCCCGGTCCGGATGCCACGCTCCTCGAGGATGCTGGCAGCGCGGGCCCGGATGCCGCGACCGCGGGACCCGACGCCGCCGCTCCTGGACCCGACGCAGCAGCTTCCGGGCCCGACGCTGCCGCACCCGGCCCAGACGCCGCAGCCCCCGGCCCCGACGCAGCCGCTCCGCTCCTGCCGCCCACCCGCTGGACCACGGTGCAGATGCCGCAAGCGCGCGCCAACTTCACGATGGCCGCGATGTCCTCGGGCACGGTGCTGGTCGCCGGCGGAGAGATCGTGTCCGGCGCCGGGCGCACCGCCCTCGCCACCACCGCGTACTTCTGGCCGTCCGCCGGCAACTTCACCCGCGGCCCCAACCTCCCCGAGCCCCGCGCCAACCACACCGCTGAGGCGCTCGGCGACGGGA
>CAZAIE010001111.1:0-2816 GCA_964485035.1 uncultured Myxococcaceae bacterium
TGGACGACCAGGTGAAGACGCTGGCGCTCAACGCGTCGCCCGCCCGGGCCGCCTCGATCGACGCGTTGAGCGCCAGCGTCTTCACCTGGTCGTCCACGTCGCGGATGAACTCGATGATCTCCCCGGTGCGCTCCGACTCGTCGGCGAGGTGCTGGTTGCGGGCGAGCGCGCCCTTCAAGAGCTCCACCGCGGAGCGGAAGTGCGTTTCCACCGCGGCGATCTGCTCCTGCGAGCGCTCCGATCCCTGCCGCGCGGCGTCGGCCAGCGCCCGGGTCTCCGCGGCCGCGGCGGCGGTCTCTCCGGTGGTGGCCTGCAGCGCCGTCATCGAGGTGTTCACCTCCGCCGCCGTCGCCGCCTGCTGGTTCGCCTGCACCACCAGCGCCGTCCCCAGCCTCTGCAGCCGCGCCACCAGGTCGTCCACCTCGGGCAGCACCCGGCTCACCGCGTCCAGCACCCGCCGCTGCTCGGCCGTCGAGGACTCCAGCGCCACGAAGGGCAGGCGCGCGATGCGCTGCTGCGCGAGCACGAAGTAGACGAGCACCGGCACCACCACCGGGAGGAACAGGCCCTCGAAGAGCCGGTGCAGCCAGGGCGTGGGCGGCGCCAGCACGAGCAGGCCCAGGGCGTCCAGCACCTGGAACAGGAGCAACGTTCCGGCCATCAGCGCCGCGTTCAGCCGCAGGAGCCGCTTCGAGAAGAGCGCGCTGTAGACCACCGCCGTGGTCATGGTGAGCACCACGATGGCCAGCGAGCGGTCCCGCACCATTGCCACCGCGATGCAGTGCACCTGCAGGCCCAGCGTCGCCAGCACGACCGCCGGCCGGATCCGGTCCTGCCGGGTCAGCAGGTGCGAGACCACCCAGGCCGCGGTCATCAGCCCGGTGGTGACCACCGGGACCACGAACTGCCAGCACGGCTGGATGAGGTAGTGCGCGAGGTAGACCAGCGCGTCGGCCGGAAAGGCCACCAGGAGGAGCAGGACCTGGACCCGCCGGTGGAGGACCTTGAGGTCCTTCTGGATCAGCGCTTCACCGTCCATCTGTCTGTCGCCCTCTGCCCCCGGTGCCGCGCGAGGCTACCACGACCGGGCCACCATCCTGCCGTCCTTCGCCGGATCGGCCTGGAAGGGAAGGGTCGACTCGGCCCAGCACTGGACCAGACCTCCACTTTCTGGTCTCCCCCGCCTCGTCCGGGGTCTGTGCTCCGGCTGGCGGCCCGGGGAGGTCGGGGGATTCGGAAGGGGTTACTTACTTGACGTTAAGTAACTCCCTTGCCGGCGTCCGGTCGCGCTCAGTTGACCTCGACCACGCAGGTGCAGCTCTCACCCGCGCCGCAGAGCCCGCCGGTGGGGTCCACGCAGATGAGGCCCACGCAGCACTCGCTCGAGGCGGCGCACCCCTGGCCGCCGCTCGCGCAGGTCGAGCCGGTGCGGCAGGTCCCGCTGGCGGCTCCCGCAGGGAGGTCGCAGAAGGTCCCGGCGCAGCACTCGGCGGTCCCGCTGCAGGCGCCTCCTCCCGAGACGCAGGTCGCCGGGGGCACGCACTTGCCGCCGGTGCAGACCCCGCTGCAGCACTCCGCGGCGGTGGCGCAGGTGGTGCCGTCCGTCCGGCAGGTGGCGCACTTGCCCGCGAGGCAGAGGCCCGAGCAGCACTCCCCGGACGCGGTACAGGTGGCGAAGTTGGCGGCGCAGGCGGGCCCGCCGTCCGGCCGGGGCCCGGCGTCATAGCCCAGCGCCCCGCCGTCGGTCGCCGGGCCGACGCCCGCATCGCCGACGGTGGAGGTCCCGCCGGTGCGGCAGACGTAGTCGATCTCCCCGTCGGCGAGGCAGGAGAGGCCGTTGCAGCAGACCCCTTCCCCCAGCGCGCCGGGGACGCAGTGCTGCCCGGCGCCGATGCACCGGGGCGCGCGGCAGACGTACTTCTCGCCCTCCTTCAGGCAGGGGCTCAGCCCGCAGCACTGGTCGCGGAACTGGCACTCCTGGCCCTCGGCCACGCAGCACTTCGGGTCGAGCCCGTCGAAGCCGTCCGGGCAGTCCTTGGGGCAGACGTCGTTGGGGCAGCCGCCGAAGCAGCGCGCCAGGCCCTGGCCGTCCTGCTTGCACACCGCCTTCTGTCCGTCGCAGCAGGACTGGCGGCAGTTGTCCCCGAACGCCCCACAGCAGTTGCCCACGGGCTGGCAGGCCTGGGGGTTGGCGCAGCGCCCCACGAGGTCGCCCGGCGCCGCCTTCTGGCAGGTCACCCCGCTGGTGTCGTGGCCACAGCACTCCGCCGTCTGCTGACAGATCTCCCCACGCTCGCGGCAGCCGGAGCCCAGCACGCAGGTGCGCCGGCCGCTCCCCAGGTCGAGGCAGAGGTGGCTGCAGCACCCCCCGGAGCCCTCGCACACCTCGCCGCCGATGGTGCACTCGGTGGCCCCCGGGACGCTGAGCCCCAACGCGCACGTCCCGGGCGCGGTCCCCGCGTCGCTGCCCAGCTTGCACGTGCCGTTGCAGCAGTCGGTGGCCTGGTAGCAGACGTCCCCGGCGGTGCTGCAGAACGAGGCGCGCACGCAACGGCCGCCCTGGCAGTTCTTGCTGCAGCAGTCGCCCGCGGCCTGGCACAGCTCGCCCAGGGAGCCGCAGGTGGAGGTCGGGATCTTCGCGCACTTGCCGGAGGTGCAGGTCCCCGAGCAGCAGTCGGCGGCCGCCGAGCACGCGGTGTCGATGGGCAGGCAGAGCGATCCGCCACACTTCCCGGCGGTGCAGGTCAGCGTGCAGCACTCGCTCGGCGCCGAGCACGCCGCGCCTTCGGGCGCGCACAGCTTCGGCTCCTCGCACC
>CAZAIE010001112.1:0-2812 GCA_964485035.1 uncultured Myxococcaceae bacterium
TCCGGCGGACGTTCGGCGAGGCTCGGGGGTCGCTTGGGCAGCGGGAAGCTCGGCGCTGGCGGGTCGAGGGCCAGCGTCGCCGTGGCGTCTCCGGGCTTCTCGGAGGGCGGGTTGGCCTTGTCGTCGCGTGTCGCCACCGCTCACCTCGCTGTGGGCTGGTTCGGGGAGGGTATCACCCGGGCTTCCCGGGGAGCCCCGCCCTTTCGAAGGCAGGGTAGAGGAAGGACTCCTCCCTCCGGATGCGGGTGCCGAGCGCCGCTGCCAGGCGCCCGAAGTCGCCCGCGGACTTGGCAGCGCCCCGGCGTGCCCCGGCCGCGTTCTCGAGGAAGAAGCGGTCGACCAGGGCGCTCACCTGCAGCAGGTCCTTGGCCAGGCCCTCCAGCAGCAGGCGCAGCCGCGCGTCCTTCCGGGCCGCGGCGGCGAGCAGGGGGTAGAGCTCCCGGTCCTCGCGCCGCAGGTGGTCGAGGAACAGGGCCCGGGCATCGAGGAGCCGGCGCAGGCCCTCGGGCGTGGCCGCCCCGATGCCGTCCACCTCCTCGAGCACCGCGAGGATCCGCCGGTGCTCGTCCTTCAACGCCTCGATGAGCCCGTGGGCCATGCCCGCTCCACGTCAGTGTCCCGCCAGCCGCGCTTCGATCTGCTCTGCCTCTCCGTGGTCGAGCCACAGCCCCTTGCAGGTGTCGCAGCGGTCCAGTTGGATGCCGCGCAGGGACGCGAACTCGAATGGAAGCAGGCCGGTCCGGCAGCGGGGACAGCTCCGACGCCGCTCCAGAAGGTCCCACTCGCCGCCCTCGGGCCGGAAGCGCCGGGCCAACTCCAGCAGCGCCTCGGGGTGGTTGGCCAGGTGCTGCATCTCGCCGGCGTCCAGCCACAGCCCCCCGCAGGCACGGCAGCCGTCCGCCACCACTCCCGCGGCATGCGCCAGCTCCAGCGGCGCGCCGCAGACGGGGCAGGCCGCGGCGGTCGCCTTCGCCCGCGCGGGCAGGGTGGTGCGCTCCAGGGTGGCCTCGGTCAGGGGGCGGTCGCCGAGGTCGTGGAACAGCCCGGCGATGAGCTGGGACACCTCGTGCGTCCCCACGATCTCCCCACGCGCCTGGAGGAAGCGCTCGAGCTCGCGGTGGAACACCCGGCAGTCGGGCCAGCGGTCCCGGGGCTCCTTCTCCAGGGCGCGCGAGGCGATCTCCCAGAGGTGGTCGGGGCAGTCCGGGCGCCGCTCGGTGAGGGGGATGGCCGGGACTTCGAGGATGGCCCGGATGGCCAGCGCCTCGTTCGTGGCGTCGTAGGGGAGCAGGCCACAGAGCAGCTCGTAGAGCACCACCCCCAGCGCGTACACGTCGGTGCGCTTGTCCAGCGGCTCGTCGCAGAGCTGCTCGGGGGGCATGTACCAGACCTTGCCCCGGATGACGCCCTTGTCGGTGTCGCGGCGCGCCGCGGGCTTGGCGATGCCGAAGTCGGCGATCTTCGCGGCGCCCGCCCGCGAGAGCAGCACGTTGTCGGGGCTGATGTCGCGGTGGACCAGGTTCGCGACGCGCCCACCCTCCATGTGGTCGTGGGCGAAGGCGAGCCCCTCGCAGGCGTCGGCGAGGATGCGCGCGGCGTGGCCCGGGGGGACGAACTCGCGGCGCTGCAGCGCCCGCTTCAAAAGCGTCCGCAGGCTCGGCCCGTCCACGTACTCCATGGCCAGGAAGTAGCTGCCGTCGGCCTCGCCCAGGTCGAAGATCTGCACGATGTTGGGGTGGTTCAGCCGCGCAGCCAGCCGCGCCTCGTTGAGGAACAGCCCCACGAACTCCGGGTCCTCCACCAGGTGCGGCAGGATGCGCTTGAGCGCCACCACCTTCTGGAAGTCCGCCGGCCCGGTCACCTCGGCCAGGAAGACCTCGGCCATCCCTCCGCGGCCGAGCCGCTCGATCAGCCGGTACTTCCCCAGGTGCAGGTCGGTCATCCTTGATGGCCCTCGCGTCGCGCCGTGCATTCTACACGCCCGTCCCGCGGTCGAAGCGGCCTCGAAAAGGCCCGCGAAGCGCCGTGGATCCCCTGGATCAAAATCGCTAGAGTGCGCGCCCCATGGCGTTCAAGGACATCGTCGGCCAGGAACGCGCCGTCGCGACCCTCGCGGCTGCGCTCAAGAGCGGTCAGCTCCACCACGGTTACCTCTTCGGGGGGCCAGAGGGGGTGGGCAAGGAGTTGGTCGCCCGGACGCTGGCGCAAGCGGCGAACTGCGAGAAGGACGACGGCGACGCCTGCGGGGTGTGCGGCCCCTGCCGGCGCATCGCGGCCCGCAACCACGCGGACGTGGTGCTGGTGCTCCCCGAGGCCGAGCAGATCGCCCGCGGCTGGGCGGGCAAGGCCGACTTCGACGCCACGCCCTCCCGGGAGATCAAGATCGCGCAGATCCGCAAGCTGCAGGAGCGGCTGTCGCTCAAGGCGCTGGAGGCCCGCCGCAAGTTCGCGCTCATCTACGGGGCCGAGGCGATGAACGTCCAGGCCCAGAACGCGCTGCTGAAGACGCTCGAGGAGCCGCCGGACGCGACGACGATCATCCTGGTCAGCTCGGCGCCCAATGCGCTGCTGCCCACCATCCGGTCGCGGGCGCTCAAGCTGACGTTCGCTCCGCTGCCCCTGGACTTCGTGGCGGCGAAGGTCGCCGAGATCCGCAAGGTCGACCTCGACAGCGCCCGCCTCTGCGCGGCCCTGGCCGACGGGAGCCTGGGCGCGGCGCTGGAGCTGGACCCCGCCGCGCTGGCCCGGCGCAAGGAGCTCCTGGAGCGACTCGAGGGTCTGCGTCCCGGTGACGCGCGCGGCGCGGTGGCCT
>CAZAIE010001113.1:0-2811 GCA_964485035.1 uncultured Myxococcaceae bacterium
GTCCCAGAGGGGATGCGCAGCGGCGACTCGACCGCCCCCTCGAGCGAGACGTCGTGGCCGCTGCGCATCCCCTCTGGGACCACGAACGGAGAGATGCGCGAGGCGTCGGGCACGCGGGTGGTGTCGGACGAAGCGCCGAGCCCCGTGCGACCCTCGAGCGCCTCGCCGGGCAGGTAGCGCGGCCCCACCACCATGGGGAAGGCGAACTCGTAGCGCCCGTCGTCGTACGCGAGGTCCTGCACGTAGCGGGTGACGACGCGGATGGGCTCGCGCGGGGCCAGGTTGGCGATGGACTGCGTGAAGACGTTCGGCCGCTCCTGCTCCAAGAGCGCCGCCGTGTGCCCGCTGCGCTTCGCCTCCTCGTAGACACGCCGCGCCTCCTCGCGCGCCCGCACCTCGCCCTCGATGACCCGCGCGCCCACGACCAGTCGGAAGTCGTCCACCGCCGCGTTCTCCGGGAGCGGGAACACGTACACCGCCTCGATTGGCCGCTCGAACGGGTTGCGGTAGGTCTGCGTCACCTCGACGCGGACCACGACCCCGGCGACCTCGGCGCGCACCGCGGTGTGCTCCAGCGGCAGCTCCAGCTCGCCCCCCTTCACCCGCAGCCGGGGGACCTCGCCCACGCGACCGAGCGGCGCGGCGCCCGCGACGCTGGTGACGAGGCCCAGGCAGAGAACGAACAGACGGGTGGCGTGGACGCCATTGGGGCGCATGGGGCTCCTCCGGGGGATCGGGTTCGCTGTGGCTCGTCAGACAGCGCCGCCCGGCGGAGGTTCCCGCGCTACTTCGGCTGGCAGTCCACGCCGAACCAGTGCGGCTGCCGCGTGCCCTGGACGGTGAAGGCGTACCCGGTGGGGCCGTACATCACCAGCGCGGGCTTCCCCGCGTCCGCCCCGCGCCCGATGGCCTGCTTCCACAGCTCGCCCAGCGAGCAGCGCGGCTCGGGCAGCTCCTTGTACGAGCCCATCGACGGGCCGACCGTCCGATCCATCCCGCGGCAGAGGTAGGTGCCACCCTCCGGCGTGCCCACCGTGCGCCAGGGCTGCGCGACCACCACCGTGACCGACTCGAGCCGGTCGGGCTCGCCCTTCACGGGACGCACGAAGCCGTAGATGGCGCTCGGCGACGGCTCCTCCTCCACGTCCAGGTCCATCGTCCCGTCGGGCTTCACGAGCAGCGCCGAGAAGCTCACCAGCTTCGCCTGCGCGCCGGCGTACTCGCGCACCTGCGGCCACGCGGCGATGGGGTCGAACCGCTTCGGGTCACCAGGGACGCCGGCGGTCGGGTGCGTGAGCAGGCTGCCGAAGATGGCCCAGAGGCCGCCCAGGCTCGCCAGGCCCACCACCACGAAGGGCAGGCTCCAGTGCACCCCGCGCGGCGTCGGGGGGATCTGCTGCGCGGGTGCAGCCACGGGCGCGGGTGCAGCCACCTCTGGTCCAGGAACCGAAGCAGAGCTCGGCTGGGACGCCACGGGCTGTGCCGGCACGGAGACGGGCTTCGGGCTCTCGGGGCTGTCTGCGCTCTCGCTCATGGCCGCGAGGATGCCCGCGGCCAGGGGACGCGGCAAGCCCGGCTACAGCTTGAAGGTCAGCGTGTACGACTTCTCGAGGTGGGTGGGGTGGTAGGAGAGCTTCGCCTTGCGCAGCCCCTCGTCCCCCAGGTCCTCCTCGCGGTTTATCTGCTGGAAGCCCTCGGCGTGCATCACCTTCGCCGCCTCGTGGTTGATGACCTGGTACAGGCCCTTGAGGCTGCGCTCGGCGCGCTCGAAGTGCACCACCGCGGTGATGGCGTCGAGCCGCTCCCAGATGGAGAAGGCGACCAGCTTCCCGTCCACGCGCACGCCGGTGCCTCGCAAGCCGAGCCCGTGCAGGTGCTCGAGCGCCAGGGCGCAGGCGAGGCAGTCGCGCTCCCAGGACTTCCCGCCCTCCTCGCGGAACGCCTCGCAGAGCCGCTTCGCCAGCGCGATCGCCTCGGGGGCGTCGGCCTCGGTCAGCGGCCCCGCGACCCACGCGTACTCGCGTCCGGCCTGGGCCAGGTGGTTGCGCTTGGGCGCGAACTTGCGGCCCGCGAGCAGCGCGAGGTCCTCGGCCCGGTAGACGTAGTTCGCGGCCCCCGGCTCCTCCACCACGCTGAAGCGGGAGACGAAGTCGGGGTGCGCCGCGAGGAAGCGCTCGGTCACGCCGTACATCTTCAGCGGGTACGGCAGGCGCGCGAGGCCCGAGACCAGGGCCTCCTGCGTCGCCTTCGGGAACGCGCCCACGGGCTGCAGCAGATGGCGGTTCTCGTCGGGCTCGACGAGGCAGGCCATCAGCACCGTGTCGGGGTCGGGCCGGCACCACTCGTAGTGGAACACCGCGTCCCAGGCGACCAGCGTGGCAAAGGTATAGCCCGACAGCGCCTGGGGGTAGCGCTCGAGGGCGGGCGCGAGCTGCGCCTGGTCCCCGGGCCGGAGCCGCTTGAAGGGCTGTCCGGCGAGCGGGATCACGTCATCGGCTTCCGTAGAGCATGGGCTGACCAGGGAAAGCGTGGAACCCGATGCGCTCGTAGAAGGGCTGGGTGCCAGGCTCGGCAACCAGCCCGACCCACGAGATGTCGTGGGCAGCGCAGTGCTCGGCGAGGCGGCGCACCAGCTCCGCTCCAATTCCCCTTCCCCGATGGGTACGCAACACGACGACGTCTTGGATGTAGGCATCACTCACCCCGTCGGAGATCGCTCGTCCCATGCCGACGATCGTCCCATCGGGCTCCCGCGCGACCATGAACGCAAAGCTCCCCGCAATCATTCGCGGAATCACCTGCCTCCACGCC
>CAZAIE010001114.1:0-153 GCA_964485035.1 uncultured Myxococcaceae bacterium
CAGGTGGACTGCTTCTCGAGAGCAAAGGCGGACTACTTCTCAAGAGCGCCTCAGACTCGGGAGGCACCCGCCGCACCTCGGGAGGCACCCGCCGCGGTTCGGGAGGCACCCGCCGCGGTTCGGGAGGCACCCGCCGCGGTTCGGGAGGCACCC
>CAZAIE010001114.1:253-2807 GCA_964485035.1 uncultured Myxococcaceae bacterium
GCCGCGACTCGGGAGGTACCCGCCGCGGCATGTACCGACCGATTCCCGGTGCGTACCACCACCCGTCGCGGTTGGTACCAGGGCTGTCGTGGCATGTACCAGCACCCGCCGCGATCAGTACCGTGCCAAGTCAGCCATGTACCAACGCCGGCCGCGGTGTGTACCGACCGATTCAGGGCTTGGCAACGACGACCCGGACGTCGACCGGCACGGGGCTGGGGTTCAGGACGGCGAGGTGGTCCGCGTCGGTCTGAAGCACTTGCACGTAGAGAGGGACGGCCGCGAGCGGCTTGCCGAGCTGTTGTGTCGGCGTGATGGTCCCCGTGGCGGTGAGGGTCCCGGCGTCGATGCGGATGCGGCCAGGCGCGCCCGCGCCCCCACGGGAGCCCCGGCACGGAGGCAGCTCGTCTCTTCTCGCTGCCATCGCGTCGTCACCTCACCCCACGTGCTCGAAGAACCCCAGGCCGCTGGTGCTCACCGTGTCCACCAGGGTCGCCCGGTCCAGGTACTTGTTCCCCCGCTCGCACGAGGTCTCCGGGGCGAACAGGCACGCGTGGCACGCCGCTGCGTGGAGCGACAGGTCGTCGCGGACGGGGTCGTGCTCGGCGCAGAGCGGGTCCGAGGCACACAGCCGCGTCCGCTCCAGCATCGCCAGCAGGTGGCCCTCCAGCCGCTCGGGCCGGCCCAGGCCCACCAGCCCGCCCAGCGTCCCCTCGCTGTCCGGCGCCGCGGTGTAGAGGAGCACCCCCGCAGTCGGCCCGTCGCTCCCCACGCCCTCCTGCGCGTAGATCCGCTCCCGCAGCGACGCCACCCCGTAGCCACACTCCAGCGCGAGCTGCCGCATCAGCGCGTGCGCGAACGAGTGCACCATCACGTAGCGGATGCCCGGGAAGTGCAGCCCGGGGTTCGGGATGCCGCGCGCCTGCCGCCAGCGCACGTGCGCGGCCCGCAGCGACTCCTCCCGTTCACCCGCGACCTGCGCACACCACGCCGCCACCGCCTCTTCCCTGAAGCGGATGAAGAGCCCCTCTCCGCGCACCTCGCTCGCCGGGACGAACGTGGCCGGCTTGCGCGACAGCGGCGCGCGCTGGGCCGACGGCAGCTCCTGCACCCGGGTGTAGTTCCCCGGCCCGTCGATGCGCGTGAACCCCACCAGCGCGCTGACCTCGCGCAGCCGCTCCACCAGCACCACCTCCTCGAGCAGGTGCTTGAACCGCGCCGGCGGCGCGACCGCCACCAGCCGGAAGTCCGCGGTCGACGGCGCCGTCGCGGGCTGCGAGAACACGGCCCACTCCGGCGCCTTCAGGTCCCCGGTCGCCTCCGGCACTGGCCGCGCCAGCCGCCTCCGCGCGATGGCCGCCAGCACCTCCTCGTCCGGGTACGCGTGGAAGGCGGGCAGCCGGTTCTCCTTGCGCAGGAAGGCCAGCACCGCCGGGCTCTCCACGTTCTTCAGGGCCTCCCAGTGCCGGTCCACCAGCTCGTCCAGCCCGCCCCCGGCCACCGGGAGCGACAGCGCGGAGAGGTGCACGCCGAACCAGCTGTTCGACGCCCCCAGCAGGATCGTCCGCGGCTTCGCGGTGCACGGCTTCTCCTCGAAGTCGCGCAGGTGGGGACGCCTTCCGGTGCAGGGCGGCAGGTTCCCCTGCGCCTCCTCGCCGAACGCGTCCGACATGCGCCGCTTGGCCTGGCAGGTGGTGCACTCCACCTGCACGTCCGCCGCCTCCCCCGAGACCCCGAACTCCCGCAGCTCCAGCATCGGGGTCCCGCAGCTCTGGCCGCAGTGGACGAAGTGGTCCCACGGGAAGTCGTCCACGTGGCCGTTGGTGCAGGCCACCAGGAAGCGCGCCGGGAGCACCGCTGGCGGGCGCGGGGAGCGCGCGCAGTTGCGGTGCACGTACTTCGTCTTCCCCGGGCGGAACGGGTTGGGCTTGAGCGCGAAGAGGCTGGAGTCCAGCCGCGCCAGCGTCGCGCACCAGGGGCAGCGCATGTAGCGCGGGAAGGCCGCGACCGGCACCCCGACCCCGGCCGAGTCCTCGTCGGCGGCGAAGAGCCCGTCCTGCTCGCGGGGCAGCGGCGGGGCGAGCAGGCTCTCCACCTGCTCCCCGAGCTGCTCCTTCACCGCCGCCAGCAGCCGGTCCTCGACGATCTCGCGGCAGAACGGCCGCTTCCAGTCGTCGAGCCCCATCACCATCACCGACAGGTGCGCCAGGTCCACGATGGCCCCGATGCCGAACGTGTGCTGCAGCTGGCTCGGCCGCAGCTCTCCGACCCGCAGGGGCCCGCTCTTGGTGCTGGGGTTGTCGCTCACGTCGTCGGCTCCTGGTCACGTCCCTCGAAGTCCAGCCCCCGCTCGTCGAAGACCAGCCCCACCGACGGCTCGACGTCCCGCAGCGAGTTGAGGCAGGTGAACTCCTGCCAGGCCCCGGCCTCCGCCGGCCGCAATAGGCCCCGCGTCCGCCCGTCGCCCCGGTCCTTGTACCCGAGCAGCGAGCCGTCCCGCCGCGCGGCTCTCCTACTGGCTCGCGGAGGCCTCGCGGCGAGCATCGCCTCCACC
>CAZAIE010001115.1:0-2802 GCA_964485035.1 uncultured Myxococcaceae bacterium
CTCAACGAGCTGGTCCAGCGCGAGAGCGCGTTCGTGGACAACCTGCTCGCCGAGGTGGGCAAGGTGATCGTCGGGCAGCGCTACATGCTGGAGCGCGTGCTCATCGGGCTCATGTGCGGCGGCCACGTGCTGCTCGAGGGCGTGCCCGGCCTGGCCAAGACGCTCACGGTGAAGACCCTGGCCGACGCGCTCACCGCGCAGTTCCAGCGGCTGCAGTTCACCCCCGACCTGCTCCCCGCCGACGTGGTGGGCACCACCATCTACAACCAGAAGACCGGGGAGTTCACCGTCCGCAAGGGCCCCATCTTCGCGAACCTGGTGCTGGCCGACGAGATCAACCGCGCCCCGGCGAAGGTGCAGAGCGCGCTGCTCGAGGCGATGCAGGAGCGGCAGGTCACCATCGGCGAGCAGACCTTCGCGCTGCCCGCGCCCTTCCTGGTGATGGCCACCGAGAACCCCATCGAGCAGGAGGGCACCTACCCGCTGCCCGAGGCGCAGGTAGACCGCTTCATGCTGAAGGTGATGGTGGGCTACCCAACCAAGGAGGAGGAGCGGCAGATCATGGACCGCATGTCCTCCACCCAGGTGCCACGTGCCTCGCGGGTGCTCACCCCCGACGACCTGGTGCGCATCCGCGGCGTGGTCGAGCAGATCTACATCGACGACAAGATCAAGGACTACATCGTCAACCTGGTGTTCGCGACGCGCGACCCGGTGAAGGCGGGGCTGAAGGACCTGGCCGACTTCATCGAGTACGGCGCCTCGCCGCGCGCGAGCATCTACCTGAACCTCGCCGCCCGCGCCCACGCCTTCCTGCGCCACCGCGGCTTCGTGACTCCCGAGGACGTGAAGGCGGTGGGCTTCGACGTGCTGCGCCACCGCGTCTCGCCCACCTACGAGGCCGAGGCCGAGGACCTGACCAGCGAGAAGATCCTCCAGAAGGTGTTCGACCGCGTCGAGGTGCCCTGAGCGCGCTGCGCGAGAGGCCGCCATGGTCCCGAAGGATCTCATCAAGAAGCTGCGCAAGCTGGAGATCACCACTCGCCGGGTGGTGAACGAGACGCTCGCGGGCGAGTACCACTCGGTCTTCAAGGGCCGGGGCATGACCTTCGAGGAGGTCCGCCCCTACCAGGCCGGCGACGACATCCGCACCATCGACTGGAACGTCACCGCGCGGATGAACGACGCGTACGTGAAGATCTACGCCGAGGAGCGCGAGCTCACGGTGATGCTGCTGGTGGACCTCTCCGCCTCCCAGGAGTTCGGGTCCAGGGAGAAGACCAAGGGCGAGATCGCCGCGGAGATCGCCGCGATGCTCGCCTTCAGCGCCATCACCAACAACGACCGCGTGGGCCTCCTGCTCTTCACCGACCGGGTGGAGCGCTTCGTGCCGCCGAAGAAGGGGCGCAAGCACGTGATGCGGCTCATCACCGAGATCCTGAACGCGCGGCCGCAGGGCACGCGGACCGACCTGAACGCGGGCCTGCAGCGGCTGACGCACGTGGTGAAGCGCAAGTGCGTCACCTTCCTCGTCTCGGACTTCATCGCCGACGGGTACGAGCAGTCGCTGCGCATCGCGGCGCGGCGGCATGACGTGGTGCCCATCGTGCTGCGCGACCCCCTCGAGGAGGGGCTCCCATCGACCGGGCTGACGCTGGTCGAGGACCCGGAGACGGGCGAGCGGGTACGTATCGACTTCGGCAGCACGCACGTCCGTGAGACCTTCGCCCGGGTGGTGGGGGCCCGGCGCGAAGAGCGCACCCGCATGTTCCGCAAGCACTCGCTGGACTTCGTCGAACTGCGCGCGGGAGAGAGCTACGTGAAGTCCCTGGTCACCTTCTTCCACGCCCGCGCCCACCGCCTCGCCGCCTGACCATGCGCCGACTCGCCGCCACTGCCTGCCTCGTCCTCTCCCTCGCTGGACCCGCGCTCGCCGCCGACGCCGGGGCGTGGGAGCCCTCGCCGCGGTCGGTGAGCGCGGTGGCGACCCCGGACAAGGTGCGGCTGGGCGAGGCGTTCACCCTCACCCTGGAGATCCGCGACGACCCGTCGGTGCGGTACGAGCTGCCCGCGGCGCTCTCCCTGGGGCAGGAGTTCGACGTCGTCCGCATCACCCCCTCGCGGCAGGAGAAGGAGGGGGTGCTGACCACGCGGTTCGTGGTGGAGGCGCTGGTCTTCGACCTGGGGGAGAAGACCCTGGCCGACCTGCAGCTCGCCGCGACCGGGCCTCGCGGGGCTGGGGTGCTCACCGTGCCCGGGCCGAAGGTGACCGGCACCGGCGACCTCAAGGAGGACGAGGAGGCGAGCCTGCTCGACATCCTGCCCCCGGTGGAGGTGCTGGTCCCGAAGTACACCGTCCTGTGGGTCGCCGGAGGGGCGCTGCTGGCGACGCTCCTCGTCCTCGCGCTGGTGCGCTGGCTGAAGAACCGGCCGCGGAAGGTGAAGCTGGTCCCGGTGGTGCCCAGGGCCCCGGCGCACGAGCGGGCGCTCCAGGCACTCCAGGAACTGCAGCAGGCCGACCTGCCCGCGCAGGACCGAACCAAGGAGTTCCACTTCCGGCTCTCCGAGATCCTCCGGGACTACCTGGGCGAGCGGTTCGGCTTCCAGGCGCTGGACATGACCACCGAGGAGCTGCTCACGGTGCTCAAGCGCACCTCCACTCCCGGGCTCGACTACCCGCGGTTCGAGGCCTTCTGTCGGGAAGGGGACCTGGTGAAGTACGCGAAGCTGCCTGCCACGGGCGCGGGCTGCAAGGCGGCCATCGAGGCGGGCTTCGAGTTCGTCCGGGCCACGGTGCCACCG
>CAZAIE010001116.1:0-2799 GCA_964485035.1 uncultured Myxococcaceae bacterium
ATGATGGTCTTGCGCGCGCGGTAGACCAGCTCGCCTCGCTCGTCGCGCCCCTCGTCCTCGATGACCGCGAAGTCCATGACGCCGCCGGTGCCCATCTTGTCGTAGATGTCGACCACGCGGCTGCTCACCAGCACTCGGTCGCCGGCGCAGATGGGCTGGTAGTACTCGAGGCTCAGCTCGTGGACCAGGACGTGGCGGGGATTCACCCCGAGCACGTGCAGGAAGTCCGCCCCGCCGACGAAGGTGACCGGGAAGGTGGGCGGGGCGACCACCGAGCGGTAGCCCGCGGCGCGCGCGGCCTCCTCGTCGCGGTAGAGCGGGCTGGGGTCGCCCAGGGCCTCGGCGAAGCGGCGGATCACGCCCTTCTCCACCTCGTTGAGGGCGGGGGGGTAGTTCTTCCCGATGACGCGGCGGTCGAGCATGGCGACCTTCCCTTTCGAGGCGGGCTAGCGGCCCGCGGGCAACTCCAGCACCGTCAAGAGCCCGTGCTCCGCGGCGCACACCCGGGGCGCGGCGTTCACCACCGCCCAGGCGGTGGCGGCGTCGCTCTGGTAGCCCCCGGCCACGCGGAGGTCGACGGGCGGGTCCGCCTTCAAGCGGACGTAGTCGTGCGGGTCTTCGGCGTCTGCGACCAGGGTGAGCTCCAGCTCCACCGTCTGGCGGTCCTCGTGGAATCCACGAACCCGCTGCCAGATGCCGGCCACCTGGCCCTTCTTGACCGGGATGGGGCCGGCGAGGTCCTCGTCCGCGATGAGCGGCTCGAGCTCCTCCTCGAACTCCTCGAAGTCGAGGCCGAGGCCCAAAGCGCACAGCGCGGCGGACTCGGCGAGGCCCACGTGCCCGGCCTCACCGGACTCGAAGCGGCGCTCGACCTCGTCCTCCGACAGGCCCAGCCCGGCGCGGCGGCGCACCGACTCGCGGCAGCGGAGCAGGTCGACCACGCGGCCCGCCTGCACCGACTGGACCTGGCCACACACCGCGCCAGCAGTCGCCACCAGCCGGTCGAGCACGAACCCCGGGCTCACGCCGGTGCCCAAGACGCAGATGCGGGCGCGCTTGGCGAGCTGGTCGAGCGCGTCGGCCTTCTCCTCGAAGCGCAGCCAGGGGAAGGCGAGCTCCTCGCAGGTGGAGACCAGGTGGACGCCCGCGCGGGCGCACTGCTCGATGACCGGGACCACGTCCGCAAGGCGCGAACCGGCGCAGTGGAGCAGCACCCCGCCCTTGAGCAGCGGCAGCACCCGCGAGAGGTCGTGGTCCACCTTCAGCTTCGAGGAGGCCCCCGGGACGAAGTCGGCGACCGGCTTGCGTACGAGGGCCGGGGCGCGATCGATCGCACCGACGAGGGTGAGCTCGGGAGAGGCCAGAGCCGCTTCGGCGATTCTCCGGCCGATGGAACCCAGCCCCAGCACGGCCACCGGGAGAGGTCCGGACGCCTGGGTCATGAGTCGTCTCCACGTAGGCTCGAAATCGGAAGCCAAACGGGCGAATTCTTATAGACCAGCCGTGAGAGCCGTCACAAGCACAAAGGCTGTTATTGCCCGGAAGTCATTGAAACCGGTAAGGTTTTCCATTCCGAGCGCCTGAGGCAGCGTGGGGCCCTTCCTGGCCTGGGCGAGCGGAGCCACCCGGACACAGACGGAGCCGCGCATGCCCAAGCAGTTCGACTACAACGAGGTATTCACCAGCGACATCACGGCCTTGAAGGCCTCGGCCGAGATGCACACCGAGGTCCTCAACGTCATGGACTGGGCCATCGAGTCGGCGCTGGAGGAACTCGAGGCGAACGGCCACCTCACCAGCGAGGGAGGCCTGCTCGAGGAATACCGTCGGGCCATCAAGGCCTTGAGACAGCGGGGCTTCCGGCGGCCCAAGAGCGGCAAGGAAGGCGTGAAGTGCCCCGGGTGCAAGGCGGTGCTCAAGGACGTCTCCGGCGAGCCGGGCGAGCGCTGCAGTTGGTGCGGCTACGAGTTCAAGTAGCTGTCGGGAACTGAGCGTCGAGAGTCGACAGCCGTCAGCTACCCGCCGCGCGGACGTCCTTGAGTCGCAGGCTCAACCTTGGGACCCCCTGGTACTCGTCCAGGCCGACCTGGAAGGCAGCGTCCAGCGGCCCCGCGGCGAGCCCCGCCCGGTCGCCGAAGCCGAACCCGATGACGTCCAGGTGCTGGGCTCCCTGCAAGGTCAGCTTCAAGTGGGCCGCCCCGCCGTTCTTCGATGCCAGCACCCGGGGCTGGGCCCGCACGTTCAGCGCCGCCAGGACCGGCTCGGGGTTGCCCGCGCCGAACGGGGCAAGCCGCTCCAGGGCCTCCACCAGCCTGTGGTCGATCTCCTGGGGCTGCACGAACGCGTCCACCCGGCAGCGGCCCTCCAGGGGCTGGTCGCCCAGCGCCGCCAGCGCCTGCTCCTCGAACGCCGCGCGGAAGGCGGCCAGTGCTCCCGGCCGGAGCGACAGCCCCGCGGCGTGCTTGTGACCCCCGAAGCGCGAGAGGTGGTCGGCGCAGCGCGCGACCGCCTGCTGGATGTGGAAGCCCTCCACGCTGCGGCCCGAGCCCTTGCCGCTGCCGTCCGCCTCGAGGCCGATGACGAACGTGGGCTTGAAGAACCGCTCGACCACCCTGGAGGCCACGATGCCGATGACCCCGGGGTGCCACCTAGGCGCGGCCAGGACCAGCGAGCGCGCCTTGGGGAACTGTTCGGCCTGGGCCAGCGCCTCGTCGAGGATCTGCTTCTCGATGGCCTGCCGCTCGGTGTTCGCGGCGTCCAGCTCGCGCGCCAGCGCCTCCGCGCGGGCCGGGTCGGTGG
>CAZAIE010001117.1:0-2798 GCA_964485035.1 uncultured Myxococcaceae bacterium
GCTATCCGTTGCCCATGGACTTCCCCCGCTGGATCGCCGAGTTCCGCGCGCTGCACGACCGGGCGCGGCGCGGCGAGCTCTCGGGAGCCGACCGCACCCGCTACCTCGCGGACCGCAACGACTTCGCGCGCGCCCTGCTCGCCTCCCAGCGGCTCACCCTCGCGCCCGGGCAGCGCCCCCGGGAGCTGCTGCGCGCCAAGCGCGCCCTGCGCGTGGAGCTCGAGCTGACGAGCCGGACGGAGACCGCGCTGACCCTGGACGTGTCCTCCGGCGGGTTCTCGGCCTTCCTCGGCGAGGAGCCGGGGCCGAACCCTCTGTCGGTGAAGCTGCTGTTGCCCCAGGCCGACCCCGTCGCGGCGAGCGCCTGCTGCGTCCACTCCGCGCGCTTCCAGGGCCGGGTGCGCTGCTCCTTCCGCTTCGAGGAGATCGCCGAGGCGGACCGCGAGCGCCTGGAGCTGCTGGTCTTCGACGCCCTGCTCGAGCACCTGCGCGGCTGACGCGGTTTGCTATCCTCCCCGCCGATGCCGACCAGCCCCCCGCCTTTCGACGACCCCTCGCTGAGCGTGGAGACGCCCGAGCGCGTGGCGCTGACCCTGGACGTCGCAGGCCTGGGCACGCGTGCGCTCTCCTACCTGGTGGACCTGTTCATCCTCTTCCTGTTCTGGGTCGTGGTGGTGCTCGGCATCTCGGTGGCCAAGGCGGGCGGCCTCAGCACCGACGACTTCTATGGCCTCGCCGCGGTGATGCAGGCGCTGCTCGTCTTCGCCGTGTGGGGCGTGCAGTGGGGGTACTGGGTCCTCTTCGAGACGCTCTGGGCCGGCCGCTCGCCCGGCAAGCGGCTGGTGCACATCCGGGTGGTGCGCGCCGACGGCTCGCCCATCGGCTTCACCGAGGCCGCGCTGCGCAACCTCGCGCGCCTGGTGGACTTCCTGCCCGTCCTCTACGCCGTGGGCATGGTGACCATGGTGATCGACCGGCGGGGCCGGCGGGTGGGCGACCTCGTCGCGGGGACGCTGGTGGTGCGCGAGCGCCGCGCCGACCTCTCGCGCTACGACGCCCCGGCTCAGGGCTCACCCGCCGCGCCGGTCACGCTGAGCGCGGCGGAGTACGAGCTGGTCACGAGCTTCCTCGCTCGCGCCGGGCAGCTCGAGCCGGACGCGCGGGTGCGGGTCGCGCTGAAGGTCGCCGCACCGCTCGTCGCCCGGCTGCCGGCCGACAAGCGGGCATCCCCGCTGGCCGATGGCGTCGCTGCGGAGTCCTTCCTGCGCAGCCTGGTGGGACATGGCTGAGCCGCTGCCCCTCTTCGTCCAGCGACGGCGCGCAGGCTGGGAGGACCTCGCGCGGCTGCTGGACCGGCTCGAGCACGGCGACCTCACGCTCGACGACCTGCAGCGCCTGGACCGGCTGTACCGGCGCGCGGCGAGCGACCTCGCCCAGGCGCGCAGCTTCTACGCGGGCTCGGAGGCCTTCGTCTTCCTCAACCAGCTCTGCACCCGCGCCTACGCGCTGCTCTACCGCCGCCGCGGCCCGCGACGCTCCGCGCTGAAGCAGTTCGTGCTGAGGGACTTCCCGGCCACCTTCGTCGCCGAGCGGCGCGCGTTCTGGGTGTCGCTCTTGGTGTTCGCCGCCGGGGCGCTGGTGGGTGCGGTCTCGGCCTTCTTCGACCCCCACTCGCTGGACGCGCTGGTGCCGCCCGCCCTGCGCGAGCACCTCGACCAGGGCACGCTGTGGACCGACGCGCTCTCGGCCACGAGCCCGCTGGTCCTGGGCAGCAACATCGTCACCAACAACGCCGGCGTGGCGCTGGCGGCGTTCGCGCTCGGGCTCACGGCGGGGCTGGGGACGGCGGTGGTGCTCTTCTTCAACGGGCTGCACCTGGGCTCCATCGTGGTGCTCGCGTTCCAGGCGAAGCTGGGGGTTCGGCTGCTGGCGTTCGTGGCCGCGCACGGCTTCGTGGAGATCGCCGCCATCCTCATCGCCGGGCAGGCCGGCTTCGTGCTCGCCACGGCGCTGGTGTCTCCCGGAGAGCTCTCGCGCGGCGACGCCCTGAAGGTCCGCGGCCAGGCAGCGCTGAGACTGGCGTTGGGGACGCTGCCGCTGCTGCTGCTGGTGGGTCTGGTGGAGGGCTTCGTCTCGCCGGGCGACCTCTTCCCCGCGTGGGCGAAGCTCTCGCTCGGCCTCGCCTCGCTCGCGGTGCTGGTCGCATGGCTGTGGCGGTTCGGTCGAGCGGAGTGACCCGGCTCCCGACGCGGAGAAGGGCGGGATGGCGGCTCGAGGGATCTATAGTCCCGCCCGTTCACTGCTCTGGAGGCTGCGATGCCCCGCTCCGAGGTCGTGAAGGAACTCGCTGCAAGTCCGGCTCTCGGCGCGACGGCTCCGGTGCCGCCCCCTTCCCCCGAGGACGAGGACTGCATCCGCTGGAGCGAGGCGCTGCGCCGCCGCGTCTTCCCCCGCCGCGGCGGCGTAGACGCGCGGGTCGCGCACCTCCCTCCTGCCAAGAAGGTCTGGGCGCGGGTGCAGAAGGCCTGGAACGAGCGAGAGAAGCTGGTGACCACCCTCGTCTCCAGGAAGACCGCGCACGGCCCGCAGCTCGCCGCGCTCGCCTCGCGCCTCGCTGACCCGGCGTCCACCCTGGGAACCGTCGAGGAGGACGCGACGCTCCTCGCGGCGCTGGCGTGCTCGGAGACCTACCGGATGGAGCCGGAGTTCGACGCCCCGCTGGAGGCGCTGGTGCTCTCCGGCTCGCTCCCCCACGCGGTGGCCGCCCAGCTCGCCGCCCTGGAGCTCCCGCTCGGGAA
>CAZAIE010001118.1:0-2796 GCA_964485035.1 uncultured Myxococcaceae bacterium
CGCGTTCCACTACTCCCCGTGGATCATCGCGAACCTCCAGCTGCGCGACCGGCCGGCGAGCCACGGCTTCCCGCTCTCCTGGGACAACGTGCTCTTCGAGAGCCGGGGGCTGGGGTACGTGGACGCGGCCTTCCAGGCCGGGCGCGACCTGGGGCCGACGGTCTGGACCTGGTACCTGCCGCTGTGCGGACCCGACCCCAAGGCCGTGCGGCGACACCTGCTGCTCTCGGGCTGGGAGCACTGGCGGGACGCCATCGTCCTGGACCTCGCGCGGGCACACCAGGGCCTCGAAGAGCGCATCGAGCGGCTCGACGTCTGGCGCTGGGGCCACGCGATGGTGCGCCCCGAGCCGGGCTTCGTCTGGGGCGGCGCGACCAAGCGGGCGCGGCAGCCGGTGGGGGCGGTGCACTTCGCGAACACCGACCTCTCCGGGCTGGCCCTCTTCGAGGAGGCGCTGGACCACGGCCTGCGCGCCGCCGAGGAGGTGCTCACTGCGCTGGGCCTGCCCTTCCAGCGGCTGCGCGGCTGACCGGATTGCAGAGCGCCGCGCGCGCTCGCACAATCCGCCCATGAGCGAACGCATCGCACTCGTGGCCGGCGGCACCGGGCTGGTGGGCAACCTGCTCGTCGAAGAGCTCCTCGACGCGGGCTGGCAGGTCATCGCCGTCTCCCGCCGGCCCATCGGACGCACGCACGAGCGCCTCTCCGAGCAGATCGTGGACTTCGCGAGCCTCGGCCCCACGACGCCCCTGCCCCGTGCGGACGCCGCGTTCTCCTGCCTGGGCACCACCATCAAGAAGGCCGGCTCGCAGGCCGCGTTCCGCGCCATCGACCTCGACGCGGTGGTGAACTTCGCCCAAGCCGCGCGCGCCGGCGGCACCGAGCGCTTCCTGACCGTGAGCTCGCACGGGGCCGACGCCCGCGCGCGCACCTTCTACTTGCGCGTGAAGGGCGAGGCGGAGGACGCCCTGCGCGGGCTGGGCTTCTCGTCGCTGGCCGTGGCGCGGCCTTCGCTCCTGCTGGGCGAGCGCGCCGAGTCGCGCCCCGCCGAGCGAGTAGCCTCGCTGCTCTCGAAGGTGGTGAACCCGGTGGTCCCGCTCGCCGTCCGCCCCATCGACGCGGCCACGGTGGCGCGCGCCCTGCGGCTCGCCGCCGAGCGCCCCACCGACGGGGTGCTGGACAACGCCCGCCTGCACCAACTGGGCACCGTGAGCCGCTGAGGAGCCCAAGGCTCCGCGAACGACGCTCCAGGACGATTGAGCGGGCCTTCGGCCTGCGCTACACCCCTCGCCTTCCCCACTCCCCGAGAGACTGATGGCCGACCGTCCCCGCATCGTGTTCATGGGCACCCCCGACTTCGCGGTGCCCTCGCTCGTCGCCTGCACGGAGGTGGGCGAGGTGGTGCTGGTGGTCACCCAGCCCGACAAGCCGAAGGGCCGGGGCCAGGAGCTGGCCGCCCCGCCGGTGAAGCGCTGGGCGCTCGAGCACGGGCTGCCGGTGGAGCAGCCCGAGAAGCTCAAGGCCACCCGCTTCCACGAGCGGGTCCTGCCGCTGAAGGCCGACGTCGCCGTAGTCGCCGCCTACGGAAAGATCCTCCCGCCGGAGCTGCTGGCCGCGCCGCGCATGGGCTGCGTGAACGTCCACGGGTCGCTGCTCCCGCGCTGGCGCGGGGCCGCGCCCATCCAGTGGGCCATCGCCTCGAGCGACCCCACCACCGGCGTCTGCCTGATGGTGCTGGAGGCAGGCCTCGACACCGGCCCGGTCTTCGCGCGCCGGGAGATCCCCATCGGACCGGCCGACACGGGCGGCTCGATGCACGACACGCTGGCGGAGCTGGGCGCCGCGCTCCTGCGCGACGAGCTGTTGCCCTACGTCCGCGGCGAGAGCCCCCCCGTGCCCCAGGACCACGCCCGGGCCACGCACGCCCCCATCCTCAAGAAGGAGGACGGCCGGCTCGACTTCGCGCGCCCCGCCCGCGAGCTGGAGGCGCGGCTCCGCGCGTTCACGCCCTGGCCCGGCGCCTACACCTTCGTGGACGGCAAGCTCCTCAAGGTGCTCCAGGTCGCCATCGGCCCGGGCCGCGGCCAGCCGGGAGAGGTGCTCGCCGCCGGCCCCGAGGGCATCGAGGTCGCCTGCGGCGAGGGCTCGCTGCGGCTCCTGCAGGTGCTCCCTGAGGGCAAGCGGGCGATGGCCGCCGCCCAGTACCTCGCCGGCCACCCGCTGGCGCGGGGGACTCGGCTGGGATGAGCGAAGTGGGAGGGTTCGCCGTGCGGGCGCGCCGCGGCGGCGGGTATATGATGGCGCGCGCAGTCGCCGCCAACTGAGGTGCACATGAACATCCTCATCGTCCACGGCCCCAACCTCAACCTCCTGGGAGAGTCCAAGGGCGACACCGTGTCGTACGCCGCGCTCAACGCCCGGCTCGAGGCCTTCGCCCGCGAGCTGAACGTGACCGTGAAGATCGTCCAGTCCAACCACGAGGGCGCGCTGGTCGACGCCATCCAGTCGGAGCGCCACTGGGCGGACGCCGTGCTCATCAACCCCGCGGCGCTCACCCACACCAGCTACTCGCTGCGCGAGTGCCTCCGCATCGTCGACCGGCCGACCATCGAGGTGCACCTCGAGGACATCCGCCGGCGCGAGACCTGGCGGCGCAAGTCGGTGATGAAGGACGTCTGCGAGGCGCAGGTGATGGGCAAGGGGCTCTTGAGCTACCTCGACGGCCTCGAGCGCCTCGCCACCGGCAAGTACGGCGGCGTGCGCAAGGGCCAGTCCAAGGCCGCCGCCGTACTTGCC
>CAZAIE010001119.1:0-2793 GCA_964485035.1 uncultured Myxococcaceae bacterium
GCCTGAGCCGCCCGCGCCTCAGCGACGTCGCGCCTGGCAGGCCCGAAGTTCCCGCCGCATCTCCACCACCCGCGGGTCGTAGTCCTCGAGGCTCGCGTCGGGCACCCAGACCATCTCGTCCGGGGAGAGCATCACCGCCACCGGGGGCAGCGCGCAGTCCAGGTCCTCGGGATGCGCCTCGCAGAAGACGTGGGTGGCGTTGAGGATCCCGCGGCCGGGATCCGGCAGGCCGCCGCGGGCGAACTGCTCCTCGCGACGCGCCTTGAGGAACGCCTTGCGCCGCTCGATGGGGCGCGAGAACTCGGCACACGGGTCGGTTGGGTTCGCGTCCATCCCCGCGGAGGCGTCCAGCCCAGGGGCGCCGGCATCGGCCCCTGGCGCGACGGGCTCGGCGGCGGCCCCAGCCACCGCGACGGCGAGCGCCGCCGCGGCGAGCAGCGGCCGCACCCTACTCTCCACCCCGGGACGCCGGCGGCTTCTCGCCCGGCTCCTTGCGGCGCGCCACGAAGAGCAGCTCGTTGACGCACGAGCGGCCGCCGTCCCTGCGGAAGACCTCGATCTCCCGGCGGAGCGAGGCGACCGTCGCCTCCCCATCCTTGGAGTCCAGCGCCGCCAGGGACTGCTCGACGTAGCGGTACCACTCGTCCATCACCGCGTCGGCGTAGGCCTCGACGGCGAGGGGCTCGAACCCGCAGGCCTCGAGTGCCGCGGAGAGTTCGGTGGGGTAGCGCAGCACCTCGCCGCGGCCCTGGTAGAACGCCTCCACCGCCCCGGGCATGGTCCGCCCGACACGCGCGGTGGCGCTGAGCACCAGGAGCCCGTCCGGGCCCAGGAACTTGCGCGCGTGGGCCGCCACCTCCTCGAACCCCAGGCCCAGGTAGCGCAGGCTGCCTTCGACCACGACGGCCTGGTAGCCCACCGGAGGCACGGGCAGGGACTTGAAGTCACCCTGGACGCCCGTCACCAGCCCCTCGACCCCGTCCTTCTGGGCCGCGGCCTTCAGCGCCGCGAGGGCCGCTTCGTCGCGGTCCAGGCCAGTCACGAAGCAGCCGCAGTCGCGGGCGACCAGCCGCGCGACCTGCCCCGAGCCACAGCCCACGTCGAGCACCTTGTCGCCGCGCTCCACCGCCAGCATGGAGGCGATGCGCCGGCCGACGGCCTCCCCCCCGGGCGCCCGCCGCTCCGCGCCGCGGAACAGCCTGGTGTAGAACTCCGTCTCGCTCATCGATGCACCCGGGCGCGACCTACAGGAGGTTCGCCGCCAGCTCGGCCAGCACGCTGCGCTCGCCCTTGGTCATGGTGATATGGCCGGCGATCTTCTGGTCCTTGAACCGGTTCACCACGTGGACCAGGCCGTTGTTGGTGGAGTCCACGTAGGGGTTGTCGATCTGGTAGGGGTCGCCGGTGAGGACGATCTTCGTGCCGTCGCCGACGCGGGTGATGATGGTCTTCACCTCGTGCGGGGTCAGGTTCTGGGCCTCGTCCACGATGATGTACTGGTTGGGGATGGAGCGGCCGCGGATGTAGGTGAGCGGCTCGATCTCGAGGATGCCCAGGTCCATGAGTTCCTGGTAGCCGCGCCCCGCCTTCTTGTCGCTCCTCGAGATGTTCATGAGGAACTCGACGTTGTCGAAGATGGGCTGCATCCAGGGGTTGAGCTTCTCCTCCACGCTCCCGGGCAGGTAGCCGATGTCGCGGCCCAGCGGGAAGATGGGGCGGCTCACCAGCAGCTTGCTGTAGATGGCCTCGTCCATCGTCTTCTGCAGGCCGGCGGCGATGGCGAGCAGCGTCTTGCCGGTGCCGGCCTTGCCCACGATGGTGATGAGCTTCACGTCCTCGGAGAGGAGCAGGTCGAGCGCGAAGCTCTGCTCCACGTTCCGCGGGCGGATGCCCCACACGCCCTCCTTGGGGATGCGCACCACCGGGACCACGGCGTTCGGGCCGCGCGAGGGCGAGAACTTGCCCATCGCGGAGTGCGAGGGGTTCTGGGCGTCGCGCAGGATGACGTACTGGTTGGGCCCGTGCTCGGGGACCTCGACCGTGGCCTCGCCGTTCTTGTAGAGCGCGTCGACCAGCGCCGCGTCCACGTTGACCTCGACGAAGCCGGTGTACAGGTCGGAGATCTCGACGCGCTCGGCGTCGTAGTCCTCCGCCACCAGCCCGAGGGCGTCGGCGCGGATGCGCAGGTTCGCGTCCTTGGTGACGAAGATGGCCGGCAGGCCGGGCTCGGCGTCGCGGGTGTCGAGCGCCACCGCCATGATGCGGTTGTCGGTGCTGGCCCCGCTCACCATCTCGCGGGGCAGCTCGCGCTCGGTGAACACCACCCGCAGCATGCCGCCCGAGGGCAGCTTGACGCCCTGGGCGAGCGACCCCTCCTTGCGGAAGCCGTCGAGGAAGCGCGCCACCTGCCGGGCGTTGCGGCCCAACTCGGAGAGGTCGCGCTTGAACTGGTCGATCTCCTCGATGACGTAGATGGGCACGACCACGTTGTTGTCGTCGAACGAGAACAGCGCGCGGGGGTCGTGGAGGAGGACGTTGGTGTCGAGGACGAAGTTCTTTTTCATGTGGTTTTGGGGACGCCCGCTCCCGATTTCCCTTTCGTTCCGGGGACCTGTCGAGCCGTGCGGCAGCGAGGAGTATAGCGGAGGCCCCCGCCGGGTGAAACGCCGATTCCCGTCCCTTCTCCAATCCGCGCTGCGCCAGCCCGACGTTCTGCGGTTCCGCCGCTCCGCTGGGCCCGCTAGGATGCGCGGCGAATCGGGCCCCCGCGCCCTCCCTCCCACAGCCCAGAGG
>CAZAIE010001120.1:0-2785 GCA_964485035.1 uncultured Myxococcaceae bacterium
GTTGCGGATGTGGGCGTTCAGGCGGTTCATCATGGCGTGCTCCCTCGTTCGGACTTCGGTTCGCGGACTGCGGTTCGCTTCGTCTCGCCGCCCCATGCGGCATGTTCACGATGGCAAGTGTGCCCCCGGGGCGCCGCTCCCGCAATCAGTCGTCGGGCGGACCGCAAGGCCCCCGGCATCGGTCAACGAGCGGAGGGGCTGGGCGAGGCCCCTGCCCCGACTCCTCCCGCTGGGCGGGACGCGGATGTAGCGGGTCGCGGATGGCGACCGCCTCTGCCACCGGTTACCCTTGGCGGCACACTTCGAGGGGGCCGCGATGGGCAAGCACAAGCACAAGGACAGGCACCACGAGGAGCGCGAGCAGCCGGAGGAGCGGAAGGAGAAGCTGGACAAGAAGTTCTACGAGAAGGAGCTCGCGCGGCTGCAGGTGGAGCTGGTGAAGCTGCAGGAGTGGATCAAGCACCGCGGGCTCAAGCTGGTGGTGATCTTCGAGGGGCGGGACGCGGCGGGGAAGGGCGGGACCATCAAGCGCATCACCGAGAGCCTCAACCCGCGCTACTGCCGCGTGGCCGCGCTCCCGGCCCCCACCGAGCGCGAGAAGACGCGGTGGTACTTCCAGCGCTACGTCGCCCACCTGCCCTCGGCCGGGGAGATCGTCCTGTTCGATCGCAGCTGGTACAACCGCGCCGGGGTCGAGCGGGTGATGGGCTTCTGCAGCGAGGACGAGTACCGCGAGTTCCTGCGTAGCTGCCCGGAGTTCGAGCGGATGATCGTCCGCAGCGGCGTGGTGCTGGTGAAGTACTGGTTCTCCGTCTCCGACGACGAGCAGGAGCGGCGCTTCCAGGAGCGGCTCGCCGAGCCCACCAAGCGCTGGAAGCTCAGCCCCATGGACCTCGAGTCCCGCGCCCGGTGGGTCGAGTACTCGAAGGCCAAGGACGCGATGTTCGCCGCCACCGACATCAAGCAGGCGCCCTGGTACGTGGTGCAGGCCGACGACAAGAAGCGCGCCCGTCTCAACGTCATGCGCCACCTGCTCGGCCTCATCCCCTACGAGGACCTCACCCCCGAGCCGCTGGAGCTGCCCCCGCGGCAGAAGGAGTCGGGCTACGTCCGTCCGCCGCTCACGGACCAGACTTTCGTCCCGAGCCACTACTGAGAGGCGGGCCATGAACGAGCGCGGCCGGATCAAGGAGACCGCCTTCTTCAACCGCTACGAGTACCTCTCGCGGCTGCACGGGGACGCGGTGCTGCAGCGCGTCCTCGCGGCGCTGGGCGAGGAGGACGCCCGGATCCTCCGGCTGCCCGCCGCGGCAGAGTGGTACCCGGTGGAGACCGTCCTGCGCGTCGACGAGGCGATCGTCGCCAATGCCCTCGAAGGCCGGGTCGAGCGGATGTCCGAGGTGGGCCGGTTCGCGGTGGTGAACAGCGTCACCGTGATCTACCGCTTCCTCTTCCAGGTGCTCAGCACCGAGACCGTGGTCCAGACCGGCGTCTCCGCCTTCAAGAAGTCCTCCAACGTGGGGACGCCGGTGTGCACCCGCGTCGCGCCGCGCGTCCTCGAGGTGCGCTTCGACGACTTCCGCCCCGGCGCGGCGAGCTACTGCCACTTCCTGCGCGGCGCCATCCTCGGGGTCCTCGAGGCGAGCGGCGCGAAGGGTGCCGAGGTCGCCAAGACGGCCTGCGTGCTGTCCGGGGCACCCGCCTGCACCTACCGCGCGACCTGGTAGGTGCGCCCCTCAGGGCCCGGGTGCGTCGCCGGCGAGCAGCGCCACCCAGAGCCGCTGCTCCGAGGGCTCCCCGTTGGCCGCGCGCGCGGAGATCTCCGCCCAGCGCAGGAGCAGCCGCCCGTCGGCGAGCCGCGTGACGCCCGGCTTGGAGGTGTCGCCCACCTCCAACGCGGTCACTTGCTCCTCCGGCCCCAGCCGGCCGTCGGGGAGGAGCGCGCGCCGGAAGGTCGAGAAGCCAGCGCCACCGGCCGGGTAGATGAAGTACAGGTCCACGCCGCCGTCGAGCCGGCGGACCGCGGTGGTGTCGTGCACGTTGCTGCTGCGCGTCGTCACCCTCGTCGCCGTGCTCCAGGTCCGCCCGTCGTCCCGCGAGAGCCGGAACCAGGAGGTCATGCCCGAGGTGCCGGTCTGGTAGGTGAAGACCAGGCTGCCGTCCGCGAAGGCGCAGGCCGCGGCCATCGCCGCCGCGGGACCGACCGTGAGCGCGTCTCCGAAGGTGCGGCCGTCGGCGGAGAGCGCGAGGCGCGGCTTGCTGGCGCCGTCGCGGAAGGCCACGCCCACCCGCCCGTCCGGCAGGTCGAAGTATCGGGGCCAGGAGAGGACGCGGGAGAGGCCGGCGACCGCGGGCAGTTCCTCCGGGGTGGCGAAGCCTTCGCCGTCCACCCGGGAGCGGAAGAGGCGCAGCGCGCCGGAGAGCGAGTCGGCGCGCAGGAAGTAGAGCCACGAGCTGCCTCCCACGGCCACCTCCGAGGGGCTGGCGACGATGGGAGCCTCGAGCAGCGCGAGCGGTCGGGACTTGCTCCACTGGTCGGGGCCGGGCCTGACCTCCAAAAGCTGTGCGGAGGCGAACGCGGTGTCGAAGCGCTCGAAGACCACCCGTGGTCCGCCGGCGCCCTCGACGACTGCGCTGGTGAGGTCCATGGCCCCCGGCTCTCCAACGCGGACGGCCTGGGTCAGGGTCAACGGGAGCGTCGTCGCACCCACGTCGGGGAGGCTGGCGTCCGGGGGGGTGCCGGCGTCGAGTGGCCCGCCGGCGTCAGAGGGCAGGTCCCCTGAGT
>CAZAIE010001121.1:0-2785 GCA_964485035.1 uncultured Myxococcaceae bacterium
CTGCTGCTCTCCGGGCTCGGGGCGGGCGAGGCGGGGCCTCGGCTCGTCTACTGCGGCTTCGAGGACGACCCGCGGCAGGCCACCGTCCTGCGCGCTGCGTGCTGCGAGGAGGTGCAGCTCGAGCAGGCGCCAGGCCGTCCGCTCTCGGTCTCGCTCCCGGAGACCGGGTATCGCGAGGCCGTCGGCGCCATCCGCGAGGCCATCGCCGCGGGCGACGTGTACCAGGTGTGCCACACGCTGCGCGCGCCCTTGGTCGGGGAAGAGCTGGGCGGGGCCGACGTGCTCGCGGCGATGTCCCGCATCGGGCTCGCGCGGTTCGCGGCCTGGGTCCGGCTGCCCTCGGGCCTGGAGTTCGTCTCCAGCTCCCCCGAGCTCTTCTTCGAGGTCCAGGGCACGCACGTACGCTCGGAGCCGATGAAGGGCACCGCGGCGTTGGCAGACACGAGCGCTCTCGAGTCGAGCGCGAAGGACCGCTGCGAGCTGGCGATGATCACCGACCTCGTGCGCAACGACCTCACGCCGCTCTGCGAGCCCCGCTCGATCGACGTTCCCCACGAGCGTCGGGTGCTCACGCTGCCGTACGCGCTGCAGACCGTGAGCGACGTGACCGGGCGCCTCGCCCCGGGAGTCGGGCCGCTGGAGGTGCTCGCCGCGCTGCATCCGGGAGGCTCCGTCACGGGCGCGCCCAAGAGCGCCGCGCTGGAGATGATCCGCCGGCTGGAGACGACGCCCCGTGGTCCGTACTGTGGCGCGCTCGGGCTCTGGGACGGGGACGCGGCGACGTTCTCGCTGCTCATCCGCACGGCGGCGCGGGGACCGGCGGGATGGGTCTACGGAGTCGGCAGCGGCGTGGTCTTCGACTCCGACCCGGACCGGGAGCTCGAGGAGCTGCGGACCAAGCTGGGGGCGCTCGCGTGCACTACACGCTGCTGAGGGTGGCCGCGGACGGTCGCGTGCTGCTGCGGGAGCGCCACGAGCGGCGGGTGTCGCTCCAGGGGTTCGTCCCGGTTCCCGGGATCCACGCGGTTCGGCGCGACGAGGCGGGCGTGCTGCACTCGGAGCTGCGCCCCGCGAGCCGGCTCTTCGACGGTATGCCCTCCCGCCTGCGCCCGTCGCCGCTGGGCCCGACCGACGCGAGCATCCCCAAGCCACGGCCTCCGTGCGTCTTCGACGCGGTTCGGGTTCCGGGAGTGGCCACGCTGCTCACGAGCCCGGACGGCCGGGAGGTGTACGAGGCGTGCAGCGCCGCGGTGGTGGGCTGGGACGGGGGCTTCGTGCTCGTGCCGATGGATCGGCCGAGGGTCTGGTCCACGTCGGAAGCGGCGATCCGCGCGGGGCTGCCGTTCCGCGAGCGGCCGCTGCTCGTGAACGAGGGGCTGCCGTTGGTCCTGGTCAACGCAGTGAAGGGCCCGTGCACTCTGGGGCGCGAGTCGGCGGGGTTTCCGAGCGAGGCGGTTCGGGAGATCGCGCGGCTGATCGGCGTGGGCGAGTGACCGCCCAGGAAATGCCGGGGTTCAGGCGAAGATGTCGGTCATGACCGGCGTTCGCAGCGGACCAGTCGCCTACCTCTACGTCGTGGGAGCTTCCTCCGACCCCAACCACGTCGAGTGCTGCGTGCCCTGGCGAATCGACGATCGGGAAATCTTCTTCGGGCCCTGCAAGAAGCGCCTGCGCGAGCACCTGAAGAGAACGGTGCTCGGCGACCGGGACGAGGTGAGACCTGTCCCAGCGGTCTACCTGGTCGGCTTCAACGCCCTGCCCTCGCCCGCGGGCCCTCGCGCGGTCGTCTGGGCAGGGGAAATCCGCCGGGCCATGACGTTCGCCCGGGCCGCGGACTCGTTCGTCGGTCAGCGGTACCGGCCAATGCTCGCGGCCCAGGGCTCGCCGCTCAACGTCCTGCCAGTGAGGGGCGCAGAGGGGGAACTGCTCGGGTATGAGTTCCGACCCAACGGCGACCATCCGAACGACTGGCCCGCGGACCTCGCAGTCAACCGAGCGGGGGTCGAACTCAGGGGCAACAGGCTGATGCTCCGCCCAGGCGTGGCGCCGACAGAGGGGTTCGGCCGAGACATCGTGTTCACCCTCGACAACCTGTTCTTCGCCGACGGGAAGGGGCTCGCGGTGGACGATCTGCTGGTGGCCATCCTCAAGGCCGCTCAGCCGGGCACGCCGCGCATCGACAAGGTGGCTGTCTTCGGACGGACCCCCAACGGCCAGCCCGACGGAAGACGCGGGACGTACCTGACCCTCTCGGACCCGGACCTCGTGGAGCGGCTCGTCGCATGGGTGCGCCGTGGAGCCCCGGTTCCCGCTCCCTCCAGGTCGCGTCGCTCTCGCCGCTGCTGCTGACAGGAGCCCACCATGAAGCTCGTCCTGTCCCGCAAGGGTTTCGACTCGGGTAGCGGCGGCTGCCCCAGCCCCGTCCTCGCGTTCGACGCTCGCCGCCAGCTGACCGCGCCCGGGGCCGCGTCGCCGCCCCTCTGGTCTCTCCCGGCCTGGTTCCTTCCGGCCGACGGCAGGCCCGACCTGAGCTACCACCAGGCCCCGAAGAGGTGGACGCGGGACGGTGAACGCGTGCGGGTGCAGACGGTGTCGCGCGGCCAGGAGTTCGTCCTCGACTGCGAGAGCTACCCCCAGGCCAGACCATGGCTTCGCTCGATCCTGACGAGCGCCAGCATCCCGCCTCCCGTCGGGTGACCCGGTCATGACT
Organism: uncultured Myxococcaceae bacterium; assembly: GCA_964485035.1. Taxonomy (GTDB): domain Bacteria; phylum Myxococcota; class Myxococcia; order Myxococcales; family UBA5297; genus CAZAIE01. The sequence goes on from CAZAIE010001121.1 coordinate 2,711, forward strand.
CCCTTCGCAGGCAGCCCGCTCCTCCCTGGCGTTCCCACCACGGTGCTCGGCAGCGCCACCCGTGCCGATTTCGAC
>CAZAIE010001122.1:0-2780 GCA_964485035.1 uncultured Myxococcaceae bacterium
TCTGCCGGTCGATGCGCAGGTCCTGCGCCGGGGTCTTGGGGCGCGGGGCCGCGGCGTTGGCCTTGGCCTGCCTGAGCGTCGCGGACGATTCCTCCACCACCTTGGCCAGCGCGGCGCGGCGCAGCTTGAGCTGGTTCAGCTGCTCGGCCGAGGCGAGCCGCTCGGCCACCAGCGCCTGCTGCACCTGGACCTGCTCGTCGAGCTGCGCCAGCTCGGAGCGGTTCTTCTGGTCCTCCACCTCGAGCTGCGTCGCGACCAGCGCCGCACGCTCCGCCTCGCCCGCGAGCCGGTCCGCGGTCTGGGCGCGGTCGTCCTTGAGCGCCACCTCGCGCGAGGAGACCTCCAGCTCCAGCCGCACCAGCTCGGCCTTGGCGACCGCGAGCTCGGCGTCCAACTCGCTGGGGTCCAGCCGGGCCAGGAGCTGCCCCGCCTTCACCGCCTCGCCCGGGCGCACGGCGAGCTGGACCAGCCGCACCGTGCGCGGCGCGACCAGGTTCACCCGGCGGACCTCGATCATCGCCGGGGCGACGCCCAGCCCCGAGGACCGGACGCCGAGCGGGACGGCCACCGCGATGGCCAGCGCCCAGAGCCCCCAGGGGAGCCAGCGGCGCGCGAAGGGGCTGCGCAGGAGCTCAGAGCTCAAGGGTCGCCTCCTGCATCGCCACCGAGACGCCGGTCGCACCGGGGAGCCCGGCCACGGCGGCCGCGAGCGCGGCCTCGCCACCCGAGGCCTTGAGGCTCACCTGGTAGACCCGCTCCAGCTCGCGGCCCTGCGCCGCCTCGCGCAGCGTCACCACCGCGAAGTGACGACAGTGGGCCCGCAGCGCGGCGGTGAGCCCGGCCTCGGACTCCGAGCCCGCGGGGAGCTGCAGGCGCAGCACGCCGTCGAAGCGGTGGCGCGAGCCGAAGCCGGTGAGCTGGAGCACGCTGACGATGACCAGGAACGCCACCGTGCCGATGACGCCCGTGGCGTAGTTGCCGGTGCCCGCGGCGATGCCCGCGCCGAACGAGGCGAAGACGTAGATCATGTCCAGCGGGTCGGGGAGGTTGGTGCGGAAGCGGATCAGCGCGAGGGTCCCGACGATGCCGATGCCGCGGGCCAGGCTGTTGCCGATGGCCAGCATGAGCACGGCAGCGACCACGCCCGACACCGCCAGCGCCACCACCAGCGACCGCGAGTAGGAGACTCCCTGGTGCGTCCAGCCGTAGACCGCGGCGACCGACTGGGAGAGGGCGTAGGCCACCAGCACCGCCAGCAGCGCCTGCTCCCAGCCCGCGGTGTCCGCCACGATGGAGACGAGCTCGTCCATGTTCCTCCTCCCAATCACGCCCAGCGCGAGACGGCGCCCAGCTCCTCGACCAGGGCGGCGCGGCCCGCGCAGCGTTCGAGACCGTTGCAGTACTTCGAGAAGCCGGTGCGCCGCAGCTCCAGCCGCTCGGCGAGCGACGCCATCCAGCGAGGGACGTCGAGGGCGGACTTGAGCTCCAAGAGCACCGCGCCGGCGCCCATGGTGTCCCGGTCGTCGAGCGGCAGCCACGCGCCGGCGTCACCCCCGAGGTCGTACCCCCGGGCCGGCTGGCAGGCGATGCGGCGGTCGAAGGTGACGCGCGCGTACCGGTCCACGACGCTCGCCCAGGCCTCGCGCTCGTAGCGCACCAGGAGCGCCGGGGCGAGCCCGAGGCCGTCCACGCGCGCTCGGAAGGCGCGCTCGTTGGGCGGCGCGTCGGGGAGCAGTGGACCGACCACGTGAGGAAGGAAGTCGCCCCCGACCGAGGCCCGGGTCTTGCGCACGACCGCGCCCGCCTTGGACTTGATCTCCAGGAAGGTGGGGCCTGCTGCGGCGTACTGCCGGATGCGGACCTTGAAGCGGCTCGCGAGGCCTTCGCGCGAGGCGCGGTAGAGCCTGTGGCCGGGGGTGTCGAGGTAGAGCGAGCGGATGACGTACTGGCGGTCGGGCGCGCGCGCCGAGTGCGCGTCGAGCTCGCAGAAGGGCGACAGCCCTGCCCGCACCTGGGCCGCCACCCTCTCAGAAATGAGGTACTTGAGCTCGTAACGTGGCGGAATCTCGTAGCGGGCGGTCACTGCGCGGATTGTAGGGCAACTCGCGTGCCATCCCGGCGCCAGTCGGACTACGGACGCTCGAGGGTGAAGCGCTCGACCAGGAGGATCTCGCAGGCACCGTTGCCGACGTCCTCGCGCGAGAGGCTGGTGCGCTGGGGGAGCTGCGTCCCCTCGACGTCCACGAGGAAGCCCTCGAGGGTCAACAGATCGCCTGGCCGCGCGCGCTTGAGGAGCCGCTCGTCGGCGTCGTTCTTGGGAACGAGGTGGTGGTTGGAGACGTGGTTCATCAACACGTTCGAGTCGAGGGTGAGCTGCGAGCCCCAGCGCGCCGAGAGGTAGCGGCGCTTGAGGTGGAACGAGATCTGCCCGAGCACGGCAGGGTCACCGGCGACGCCCCACGCCAGCCCCACGTCGAGCGGCATCACCTCGGCATTGGGGTCGCTGAAGTCGTCGTCGACGGCGACCACCCACGCCTTGGTCGAGTAGCGCGCCCGCGGCGTGAGCTTCACGCTGGTGCGCCCGCGGGTGAGCGCGATGGGCTCGGCCTGCTCGAGCAGCTCCATGGTCGGCTCGGGGACCGCGAGGCCCGGTCGGACCCGCTTCTGCCAGTCGCTGCAGCCGGAGGACACCGCGAGGACGGCGGCCAGCAGGAGGAGGCGGGCCTTCGGGAGGCTGCGTTCGTGCACGGTGTGTCCCCGTTGCCTGAGAGGGAGACCGG
>CAZAIE010001123.1:0-2107 GCA_964485035.1 uncultured Myxococcaceae bacterium
CTCCAGCGCCGTGAGCGCCTCGTCGAGCCCTCGCCCGGGGATGCAGCGCGGGTGGATGCCCACCGCCGGGAGCGCCCGGATGCCGAAGGCGCGCTGGCGCGCGACCTCGACGTGGACCAGCCAGGCGAAGAGGTCCTCCAGGGTCGCCCCTGCGGAGGGAGTCACCGGGAGGTAGGCGCAGACGACGGTGGTGCGAACTCCCGCCTCGGCGAGCCGCTGGAGGTCCTCGTCTGGGCGGAGGTGGAGGTGGGTGTGGGGGGCGACGTAGACGGCTGGCATCTCAGGGGTTCTCGGGGTGGCTGGCCGGCTCGGCGCAGGCGGTGGCGAACTCGGACCGGTCGAGCATGGCGTTCCAGAGGCGGGACCAGGCATCCCAGTCGTGGCCTCCCGTGGTGCGGTACACCCGGTCCGCTGGGAGTGCGCCGGCCAGGAGGCGGTGGCCGTCGGCCATCCGGTCCTGCTCGCCGAAGCCGAGCGAGAGGCGCGGCTGGTCGCTCGCGAGGACCTGCTGGAGGTAGGCCCAGAGGTCGCGCTGGTAGTCGTCGTCGGAGGCCCGGCGGGGAGTCCAGGAGCGGGGGCCGCCAGCCTTCCCAATCTCCTCGAGGACGTCGGCGTCGCCGAGGAAGGGGGCGAGCAGCATCACGCCGTTCACCTCCGGCTGGGCCTTCGCGTAGAGCAGACTGCCGAGCCCGCCCATGGAGATGCCCAGGACCCAGACCTGCTCGTAGCCCTTGCGGCGGGCCGGCTCGACCACGTCGTCACGGAGGCGCTCGATGAGGTTGCGGCGGGCGTAGTAGCCCACCACCGCGTCGGGGACCACCGCGTCGACGGCCAGCGGGCGCTTCTGCAGCGCCTCGAGGAAGCCGTGGGCGGCGTAGTCGGCCGCGCGATCGCCGCGGCCGGGCAGCATCACCAGGAGGCATCGCCGGGGCTTCTCGGCAGACCGGGAGTACTCGAGCGACGGCATGGGGGTGGGCGCGGACAACATCCACGCGCAGCTCGAGAGAAGGACGAGGGGGACGATCGCGACGAGACGCAGGGACATGGGCCCTCCGGGAGGATTGCAGCGCCCGAGCGGGCGAGTTCTACCCGGCCGGAGCGGCTGCGCGCCACCACCTGCGATGAGGCAGGATGGCGCCATGGACCTGGGCGACCTGAGGAGCGGGCGGCTGATCGTAGCCAAGGGACTCCTGTTCCTGGTCCTGGGAACGCTCGCAGGCGGGCTCCTGCTAGCGGAGCATCCGGAGTGGCGGGCCGCGGCGCTGCTAGGGGTGTGCGTCTGGGCGTTCTGCCGCTTCTACTACTTCGCCTTCTACGTCATCGAGCGCTGGGTGGACCCGACGTACCGGTTCACCGGTCTCGTGGACTTCGCCCGCTGGCTGGCCAAGCGGGGAAGGCCATTTTTTCCTCGCGCAGCGAACCCGGACTCTGCTAAGAAGCTGCGCTCTCGAAACGGCGAGCGGTGAGGTGCCGGGCCGAGATGCAGTCGGAAGTACGGTGGGTATAGCTCAACTGGCAGAGCACGGGACTGTGGCTCCCGGGGTTGTGGGTTCGAGCCCCTCTACCCACCCTGTTTCATCTCCGCAGCTTCGCCCTCGAAGACTCGCTCGAGGGCCCTCCGCATAGGCGCCCGTAGCTCAACTGGATAGAGCGTTGGGCTTCGAACCCAAAGGCTCCCCGTTCGATTCGGGGCGGGCGCGCTTGGGTCAAGTGCCTGAATCGACTTGGCTTCCCGCTCGCCCCTCCGCGCCAATTTCGGGCATTCCAGCGTCTCCGGTGAGTGCGGGGTGAGTTGCGGGTGAGTCGCCCTGCCCCGAACCCAACGTCGTTCAATTCGGCCCCGAGCGAGGACGATCCCTGGCTCCGCTAAACTGACGGTTGTGCGTCCAGCCGGGAGGCCATCATGCGTCGTCGTCTCGTCGGGAGCGGATTGGTCCTCCTCGCACTGCTCGCCGCTCCGCCCGCCCACGCTCTGAACAAGCTGGTGAACTGGGACTTCGAGACGGGCGGCACCTGGCTGCTGTTCTCTGAGCCGACCAACAGCAACACCGAGGTGATCTTCGAGCGGGTCGCCCGTGGGGTGAACGGCTCGGCGATGGCGTTCGAG
>CAZAIE010001123.1:2117-2775 GCA_964485035.1 uncultured Myxococcaceae bacterium
GCGTTCGAGGGCTCCTGGGTCGGGACTGGCAACACCGCCGGCTCGACCCACCGTGGACTCCAGCAGACCTACACCCCCGCGGCCAACGTTCGCGCGCTGCTCCGGGGCCACTACCGACGCACCAAGAGCGGGAGCGGCAACCCAACCTCCTACCGCTTCCGCCTCATGGCGTTCATCGGCACGACCCCCCAGTTCACCGCGATCGACCTGACCACCTCCGCGAACGACTCGAATTGGGCCTCGGACGACCAGTCTGCCACGCTGACCGGGGGCAGCACCTACCGCATCGAAGCCCGCTGGGACATCCAGACGAACCAGAACGCAACCGTGGGCGCCAAGGTCGACGGCATCCAGCTGCACACCTCGCCTGCCGGCGTCGCCGCCGCCGCCGTTGCCGGGTCCACGAACGTGCAATTGACCTGGTCGGCCAGCACCGGCGACCCCGGCCTCCGCTCGACGCAGGGCTACGGGGTCTACGCCTGGACCGGGGCGACGGTCGACACCACCCCGACCTTCTCGGACACCAACTCGCTCTTGGTCACGGGCCTGGAGGGACACCGTACCTACAGCTTCGATGTCACCGACTTCGACACCACCGGCTACGAGTCGCCCCGGTCGATGACCGTGCAGCGGCTCACCTGCCCGGGCCAGCCGACCG
>CAZAIE010001124.1:0-2765 GCA_964485035.1 uncultured Myxococcaceae bacterium
GATCTGCTGGGTCGGCCGCTCCTCGTCGTCGCCGGACTCATCGAGGGGGTCGGCCGTCTTGAGGGCGATGCTCGTGAGCCGCTCGATCTCGAAGTCGCCCTCGAGGTCGCCGATGTCTCCGAGGCGGTCAAGGGCGTCGGCCACTGCAGTTGCCCGCGCCCGGGGCAGCGGCGCGAGCGGGGGCAGCGAGGGAGAGGTCGCCCGCGCGACCTCCATGGGCACCGCCATCGTCGGCCGGGCCTCGACCTCCTCGTCCGGGTCCGGCTCGGCCTCCTCGACGATCTCCATGAGGTCCAGCGCGTCGATGGCGTCTCCAGCGTCCTCGGCCTGGGGCGCGTCCCAGGGCGCGACCTTGTGGCCCACCACCCGCCGGTCCTTGGCCCAGGCCTCGCGCCGCTCGCGCTCCAGCGCCACCTGGCCGGGGAAGGCGAAGTGCAGGTACTGCTCCAGCAGCTTCGCGGAGGCCGGGGGACTCGACTTCGCGGCCACGGCCCGGAGCGCGCTGGCCAGCTCGGAGCACCACTGGAAGCGCTTCTCCCGGTCCTTGTGCAGCCCGCGCACGATGATGCGCTCCAGCTCCACCGGGACCTGCGGGTTCAGGGCGCGGGGCGACGGCGCCTCTGCCTGGCACACCGCGCGGAGCGTCTCCAGCTCGCTGGTGCGGCGGAAGAGCCTGCGGCCGGTGACCATCTCGTGCAGCACCACGGAGATGGAGAAGAGGTCGGCCCGCCGGTCCATGGTGTGCCCCAGGACCTGCTCCGGGCTCATGTACGAGAGCTTGCCCTTCACCACTCCGACGCGGGTCTTGTCGGCGGTGGCGAGCTTGGCCACCCCGAAGTCGATGAGCTTGGCTCCGCCGTCGAAGGTGACCAGGCAGTTGTCGGGGGAGACGTCGCGGTGGATGATCCCCAGCGGCTTGCCCTGGGCGTCGGTGCGGCGGTGGGCGAAGTCGAGCGCCTCGCAGAACTGGGCGAGCACGTAGGCCACCAGCGGGATGGGCATTGCGCGCTGGGCGTCCTCGAGGCCGGCGCGGAAGATGGCCGCCAGGTCCACCCCCGACACGTACTCCATGGCCAGGAAGAAGTCGGAGCCCACGCGCCCCAGGTCGAAGACCTGCGCGATGTTGGGGTGCGCGAGCTGGACCGCGATGCGCGCCTCGTTGAGGAACATCGTGACCATCTCGGGGTCGTCGGCCACCTGCTTGAGCAGGCGCTTGATGGCCACGATGCCGTCGTCGCCGTCGCGCAGGCACGCGCGCCAGATCTCGGCCATCCCGCCCCACTGGACCCGGTCGAGGAGGAGGTACTTCCCGAAGGTGGTGGGCTGCTGGGCCATCGGTGGTTCCTGGAGCCGCCACTCTAGCCGAGCGCGCCGTCCCCGCAAGACGGGGAAGACCCGGGGAGGCCGGGAGTCAGTCGCAGCCGCGGTAGCAGCCGTACGGGCCCTCACCGCCGTAGCGACAGGTACCCTTCCCGCCACTCTTCTCGCAGTAGTAGCAGTGGCCGCAGTCGCAGTCGGTGCCGCAGGTGGAGCCGAGGCCGCCCGACCCGGTGGTGTACGTCCACTTGGTCCCGGTGACCTTCACGGCGTCGAAGAACTCGGAGTCGGTCTGGGTCGCCGCCGGGTCGGAGAAACTGTAGCCGCGGCTGCAGGACTGGCACTTGCCGCTCTCGTAGCACTTCAGTGACCAGTCGAACTCCAAGGTGACGTCGGACTCCGCGGCGACCCGGGTGCAGGACATCGAGGTGAGCTTGCCGACACCGGTGCACGAGAGGAGCTGGCCGGTGGCCAGGTAGACGCGCGCGTTGACCCGCGAGCAGTCGGTGCGCAGGCCCAGCCCCGGGTGCGTAGCACAGCCCACCTTTTCCGGGTCTTGGGCGTACTGGCAGATGGGGACGCACTGGCGCTTGGCGCCGTCGACGTCCACGCAGACCCCCACCCAGTGTCCTTCCACTCCGCAGTCCGGGGTGGTCTGGCAGGAGCCCTCCAGCACCGAGTTCACGAAGTGGAAGCCCATGGACTTGATGCACACGGGGTTGTTGGCGTCGCAGGCCTGGGCCGAGCCGGTGACGCAGGTGCCGAGCCCGTCCTTGTCCAGCAGGCAGACCTCCTTGGCGCCGCAGTCGGCCGAGGCGCTGCAGTCGGGCGCCTTGCCGGTCAGTTCGCCCAGGCTCTCGATGCAGAACTCGAACGGGACGGCCGTGTCGTCGTCGCCGGGGACGGTGACGGCGATGGCGCTGATGGGCTCCAGTGCATAGGCCCGTCCTCCGGAGGTCCAGCACTGGGTGTTGAAGCTGCTCCAGGCGACGAACCCGGACTCGGAGGGGAGGACCGCGCACCAGCCGTTCTTGGGATCCGCCGCGTCCTGCAGGCGCAGGCGGAGCGGGGCCTTGGAGGGGTTCGAGACCTTGTAGCGGACGCCCGGACCGCTGGGCGTGTAGGCGTTGGCAGGGCTGCTCGCGGCGCTGGCCTGGTTCAGGTTGAAGCCGAGCGTCGCCGAGCCGCTCCAGTCGCTGAGCGGACCGACCGTGCCCTTCGCGCAGAGGCTTGCGCCCGCGGCGAGCGTGCTGAAGTCCTGTGGAGAGATCGACGAGCCGGCGCCTAGCGCGACCGTCCAGGCGTAGCCGCTCCAGCGACCGCTGGTGACGTAGCCTCCGGCAGAGGTCGCGTACGGCTGGCTCGCGACTCCGGCGTCGCCCGCCGCGCCTCCGCCGTCCAGAGCGGGGGAGGAGCCAGCATCCTCGGAGCCTGGGGTGGGGGTGGAG
>CAZAIE010001125.1:0-2762 GCA_964485035.1 uncultured Myxococcaceae bacterium
TCGCCGCCTGCTGCACGAAGTCCTGGGGGACGAAGAGCAGGTAGACCAGCTCGAACTTGAGCTGCTTGAAGGGCGAGAAGCCGAGCACCGCGTCGAACTCGTGGCCCACGAAGGAGGAGGTGTGGTCCGGGTCGCTGGCCTTGCGCAGCACTGTGCCGCCCGAGTTCACCCAGGCGTCCTTGGTGGTGGCGAGCCAGAACGCGTAGTAGGCGACCGAAATGTCCACCATCTTGTGCGGCTTGATGCCCGCGGTGGCCGAGAGCTCCTGCATGTTCTGCCAGCGGAAGAAGTCGATGAGGCCGTAGCGGGCGTGGGTCGAGCCGAACAGCGGCGCGAAGGCCCCGGCGACGTTGTCGGTGGGGTTGGTGTCGCCGGAGGCGTAGTTCCAGTCGAGGCGCAGGCGCGGCTTCAGGAGCACCGCGAACTCGTACTGGGCGTGGGCGTGCAGCGCGAACGCCTGGATCTTGTCGTTGCCCTTGTTGCCGAACTGGAACGCCGCCTCGGCCTCGTACGACAGCGCCTTCTCCAGGAACGAGCCGTAGAGCCGGAAGCCGGGGGTGTACCGGGTCGAGTCGCCGGCCACGCCGTCCTCACCCTTCACCGGCGGCTGGTCGTGCAGGCCGTAGAGGTAGAGCTCGGCTGAGAGCGGCGTCGTCTTGTAGGTGCCGAAGAAGCCCCAGAAGTTCTGGGTGGGCTTGGACTCGTTGAACTTGGTGGCGTTGGCCACGACCACCCGCCCGAAGAAGCCGTCCACCTGCCACTTCTTGCCGTCGGCGCCCAGGCGGACCATGTCGAACGAGCGCCACAGGTTCACCCAGCCCGGGGACTGGAGCAGCATCTGCGAGCCCAGGTTGATCTCCTGGCGGCCGACCGTGAGGTACAGGGGCAGGTCGAAGGGGTGCTTGATGCTGAGGTAGAGCTGCTGCAGGTCCACCGGGTCGTTGCCGGTCGCCTTGTCGGCGGGGGTGACGTACTCGTGCGTGTCGGCGCCCATGATCCCGAGGGTCACCGGGCCCCAGTCGAGCTTGCCGCCCAGGCGGATGCGCAGGAAGTCGTAGGAGCGCTGGCCGACCAGGTCGTTGTCGAACTTGTACGAGTGCCGGTACTCGTTGCGGTAGCGCAGCTCGCCCAGGGCGGTGATGACGACCGGGCCCGCCTCCCACTGGTTCACGTCGAGCTTCTTCTTCTCCTCCTTCTTCACTTCCTTCGCGGGCTCGGGCTTGGGCTCCGCGACCACCGGCTGGGCGGGCTCCGGCTGGGCCGCTGGGGGTGCTGCGGTCGCTTCTGGTGCAGGCGCCAAGGCTGGCGGCGGGTCGGACTGGGCTGCAGCAACTCCACTCCAGCCGAGCACGGACGATGCGAGGACGGTGACCAGTCGCTTCGAGATTTGGTTCATGGCAGACACGCTGGCCGGAGACCGGCCGGTAAGGGGTGTCACGAATCGAGGTGCTGGCCCAGTTGGGTTCGTCACGTACTGCGTCGCGGATTACCCAGTCCCCACCCGTGACGACTGGGTTGGCATGTAGCCTGCCCAACTGAGTTCGGCTCCTGACTTCGGGGGGAGGCGATTGACTCTCACCCGTTTGGGACTCCCTGGGCAAGAGACAACCCGCTGATTTTCAAGGAGGTCCATCCGGCCTGGTCGCCGAGTGAGCCGGGTTTGTCCCGGTGTTTGGTCCGGAGGACTCCTGTCGGGCGAGTGGGCGGGAGGTGTCCTAGGAAGCCGCAGCGCCGAAAGCCCCAACAGCTTCATGTACTTGTGGCCATTTCGGGGCTCCAGACGCGGGCTGAGCTTCGAAGCCCGCCTGCGCGGCTGCGGGCCAGCGCTGTGCTAGCCTCCCGCTGCTTGTCGCGCTCCCGTCCATACCTGCTGCTCGTGGCTGGCTTCGCTGCGTGGCTCGGTTGCTCCACCGCGCCGACGTCCTCCCGTCCGAACCTCGCAGTCGCAGTGACCGAGGGCTGGACCTTCCGCTGGGGCGACTCGCCAAAGCAGGGCGAGGACTTCGTCTGGGCAGGCGCGGATGCGCCCGGCGCCGGCAAGTGGGAGTCGGTGCGCCCGCCGAGCCGCGTGAAGGATCGCGAGTCGAACCACCTGTGGATGCGGCTGCGGCTGCCCAACGCGCTCACCGACGATCACGCGCTGTACCTGCGGTTGGTGGACCAGAACTTCGCGGCGTTCGTGGACGGGCGGGAGGTCTATCGGTTCGGGGACCCTGACGGGAGGAAGCTGCGCGAGGGCCGGCCCTGGCATCTGGTGCCGCTGACGTCGCGCGACGCGGGCCGCTGGCTCACCCTGCGCATCTACAGCGAGCACCTGACCATCGGGGTCTTCGGGACGCCGATGATCGGCCCGCGGGGCGACCTGACGCAGACCATCGTCTCCACGCGCGGGGACGCGTTTGCTCTGGGCATCGCCTGCCTGGCGCTGGCCGTCTGCGCGCTGTTCTTCCTGGTCGCGTTCTCGCGCAACGTGCAGGTGGTCTTCTTCCTGGTCGCGGCGTTCGGGGCGGGCTTCTACTCCATCGCCTGCACCTACTCCCCGGTGAAGCAGCTCTTCTTCGACGCGCCGGAGGTGCTCTGGTACGTGGAGATTGGCGGGATGTTCCTCATCCCGCTGGGCTACCTGGGCTTCAACGCGGTGCCGCTCGCGGGGCGGGCGCGCAAGGTGGTGGGGGCGCTCGCGGCCTACTTCGGGATCTACGCCGTGATCTCCCTCGGAGGCTCGCTTGCGGGCGTCTTCCCGCTGGTGGCCACGCTGACGC
>CAZAIE010001126.1:0-2753 GCA_964485035.1 uncultured Myxococcaceae bacterium
GGGGTCTGCAGCGGGGCCGATTTTTCTGGCGCCTCGTCGAGCAGTTCCACGGTGACGTCGTAGGACTTCCCCTCGACGGTGATGCGCATGCGCTTGGTCTGCGGGCTCATCGGGTCCTCCAGGAGTTCACTTGCGGGGCTGGTGCGAGGTGAGGAGCTGGCGGCGGCCCTCGAGGGACCAGCCGGCGGCCACGGGCTCCACCTTCACCACTCGATGGGGTTGGTCGACGACGGCTGCGACGGCCGCGGCGATGAGCACCACGGGGACGTCGGCGGGCGCCGCGTCGGCGGGTTCGCTGCTGGCCACGGGCTGCACCGGCGCGGGCCGGCGGGAGCGCTCGGCGGCTTGGAACGCAGCGCCGATGCCCGCGCACACCAGGTAGAGGAGGAACAGCGTGCCCATCACGATGAGCAGGCCCACCGCCTGGAACTCGAGGGTCTCCAGGAGGCCTGGGTCCGCGGACAGGGCGGTCGAGGGCGCCGCGGCGGCGCCGAGGACGAGGGCGAGGGGGCTCATAGCGCGATGTTCCCGTGCTTCTTGGGCGGCCGGGTCTCCCGCTTCGAGAGGGTGGAGCGCAGCGCCATCGCCAGCGCCGCGCGGGTGCGCGAGGGCTCGATGACGTCGGTGATCATCCCGTTCGCCGCGGCCTGCCAGGGCGCCGCGAACTGCTCCTTGTACTGGGCCACCAGCTTCGCGAAGAGCGCCTTGCGGTCGGGCGCAGCCTTCAGCTCGTCCTTGTAGAGCACGTTCACCGCGCCCTCGGCGCCCATCACCGCGATCTCCGCGGTGGGCCAGGCGAAGACCATGTCGGCGCCCATGTCCTTGCTGCACATCGCGAGGTACGCCCCACCGTAGGCGCGCCGCATGATCACCGTGATCTTGGGGACCGTGGCCGACGCCCAGGCGAAGAGCATCTTCGCGCCGTGGCGGATGATGCCGTGGCGCTCCTGCTGCAGCCCGGGCAGGAAGCCGGGCACGTCCACCAGGCAGACCAGCGGGATGTTGAAGACGTTGCACACGCGGATGAAGCGCGCCGCCTTGTCCGCCGCGTCGATGTCCAGCGCCCCGGCCTTGACCGTGGACTGGTTGGCCACGATGCCGGTGACGATGCCGTTGATGCGGCCGAAGGCGCAGAGCACGTTGCGCGCCCACTCCTTCTGCACCTCCAGGACCTTGCCGCCGTCCACCAGCCGGGTGATCACCTCCATCGAGTCCAGCGGCATCGACGGGTCCTCGGGCACCAGCGCGTCGAGCGAGGGGTCGGCGGAGAGGTCCACCGGCGCCGAGAGGTCGTGCGGCGGGTCGGAGAGGTTGTTCGCCGGCAGGTAGCCGAGCAGCTCGTGGACGATGCGCTGGGCGTCGGCGTCGTCCTCGGCCACGAAGTGGATGTTCCCCGAGATCGACGCGTGGGCGTTGGCGCTGCCGTACTCCTCCACCGGCGCCTCCTGCCCGGTCGCGGCCTTGATGACGTCGGGACCGCAGATGAACATGACCGCGTTCTTGCGGGTCATGATCAGGAAGTCCATCAACGCCGGCGAGTACGCCGCGCCGCCCGCGCACGGCCCGGAGATCACCGCGATCTGCGGGACCACGCCGGAGAGCAGCACGTTGCGGAAGAAGACCTGGCCGTACCCGGAGAGCGAGTCCACGCCCTCCTGGATGCGGGCGCCGCCGGAGTCGTTGAAGCCCACCAGCGGGATGCCCACCTTGAGGGCGTAGTTCATCAGGTCGGTGATCTTCTGGGCGTGCATGCGGCCGAGCGCGCCGCCGCCGACGGTGAAGTCCTGGCTGAAGCAGGCCACCGGGCGGCCCTTCACCAGCCCCACCCCGGTGATGACCCCGTCGGTGGGCATCGCCTTCTTCTCCAGGCCGAAGGCGTGGCAGCCGTGCTGCACGTGCAGCCCCATCTCCTGGAAGGTGTCGCGCTCGAAGAGCCCCAGGGCGCGCTCGCGGGCGGTGAGGACCCCGCGGGCGTGGCGCTCGGCGAGCTTCTTCTCGCCACCTGCGAGCTGGGCCTCGCGCCGGCGCTTCTCGAGCTGCTCGAGCAGCTCCTTCTGGATGGGCATGGGCGTTCTCCGTTCGGACCGTGGATGCACGAAGGGGCAGGCCGAAGCCCGCCCCCGAAACGATGCGTCTCGTATCACCCCGCGCGTGCCGGCGCAAAGACCCGGGGCTGGTTTTTCGGGCAGGTGCGCGTCACGAGTCCGTTGGAGCAGAAACGGAGGTTCGTGAAGGGTGCCGGGCGCGAAGACGCCAGGGGCCCGGTCCTCACTGGACCAGGCCCCCGGGTTCCCTCGTGGTCGTCCTCTTCAGCCCTTCAGTCGCTGCTCCAGCCCGGCGAGCTGCTCGTTCAGCTCCTTGGGCAGCCTGTCGCCGAAGCGCGCGTAGTGCTCACGGATGGAGCCGATCTCCTTGAGCCAGCCCTCCTTGTCGAGCGAGAGCAGTTCCTTCATGTCCGCCTCGCTCACGCCGGCGAGCCCCTGCCGGTCGATGGCGTCCACGGTGGGCATGTAGCCGATGGGCGTCTTCTCGGCCTTCGCCGTGCCGGCGCAGCGTTCGAAGACCCACTTCAGCACGCGGCTGTTCTCGCCGAACCCGGGCCAGAGCCAGCGCCCGTCCGCGGTCTTGCGGAACCAGTTCACGTAGAAGATCTGCGGGAGCTTCGCCCCCGGCCGCTGGCCGATCTCGAGCCAGTGCTTGAAGTAGTCGCCCATGTGGTAGCCGCAGAACGGCAGCATGGCGAACGGGTCGCG
>CAZAIE010001127.1:0-2748 GCA_964485035.1 uncultured Myxococcaceae bacterium
GGCCGGGGCTGGGAGGAACCGCCGCCGGACGTCTGCGCGGCCTGACCCGGGACCTTGGGCGGCTTCCACTTGGGGTTGAGCGCCAGGATCATGAACATCTGGCGGCCTTCCATGCGCGGGGTCTGCTCGACCACCGCCACGTCCTTCAGGTCTGCCAGGATGTCCTGGAGGATCTTCTGACCGATCTCCTTGTGGGTGATCTCGCGGCCGCGGAACATGATGGTCACGCGGGCCTTGTCACCCTCCTCGAGGAACCGGCGGATGTTCTTCACCTTGAAGTCGTAGTCGTGGTCCTCGGTCTTGGGCCGGAGCTTGATCTCCTTGAGCTTGATGACCGACTGCTTCTTGCGCGTCTCGGACGCCTTCTTCTTCTCCACGTACTTGAACTTGCCGTAGTCCATGATCTTGCAGACTGGCGGCTTGGCCATTGGGCTGACCTCGACGAGGTCGAAGCCCTCCTCCGCGGCGCGCGAGAGCGCTGCCTCGATGGTGAGGATGCCCAACTGCTCCGAGTTCGGGCCGATCACACGCACTTCCTTGGCGCGGATGCGGCGATTCGTCCTGGCGTCCCTAGCGATAGCCCTACCTCCGGCATGCGTGCCGGCTGGCACGCGGTTTCAAACGGCCCGAAGGCCGAAAAAGGTCGCACAACATCACCGATCCACGACCCCGTGTCAACCGTCGCGAGCCCGCAAGTCCTCGTATTCCCGGGAAGGAGTCCCTCTCCTACCCTGCGTACGGGACGGATCCTTCCTTGGTCAGCAGCTCGATGAAGGCGTCGAGGCTCATGAACTTGAGGTCCTCGCCCGCGTAGCGACGGGGGCTGACGCCCTTGTCGGCCACTTCCTTCTCGCCCACCACGCAGGTGAAGGGGATCTTCTGGATCTGCGCCTCGCGGATCTTGGCGCCGAGCTTGTCGTTGCCGATGTCCACCTCGACCCGGAAGCCGAGCTTGCGCAGCCGCTCGCCGGTCTCCTGGGCGTAGGCGTTGAACTTCTCGGAGACGGTGACGAGGCGCGCCTGCACCGGCGCCAGCCACGCGGGGAACGCTCCAGCGAAGTGCTCCACGAGGATGGCCGTGAAGCGCTCCAGCGACCCGTAGATGGCGCGGTGGATGACCACCGGCCGGTGGTCCTTGTTGTCTGAGCCGGTGAAGGTCAGGTCGAACCGCTCGGCGCTGGGGGCCGCGTAGTCGAGTTGGATGGTGCAGAGCTGCCACTTGCGGCCGAGGGAGTCGGTCACGTCGAAGTCGATCTTCGGGCCGTAGAAGGCGCCGTCGCCGGCGTTGAGCTGGTACTCGAGGCCGGTGGACTCGAGCGCGCCCTTGAGGGCCCCCTCGGCGCGGTCCCACATCGCGTCGTCGCCCAGCCGCAGCGCGGGCCGGGTGGAGAACTTGGCGCCGAACGGGAGGTTCACCGCGCCATACACGCGCTTCATCATCGTGACGATCGCCGCGACCTCCTCCTTGACCTGCTCCTCCATGAGGTAGATGTGCGAGTCGTCCTGCTGGAACTGGCGCACGCGGGTGAGGCCGCTGAGGGTGCCGGTGGCCTCGTTCCGGTGCAGCACGTCCGTCGTGTAGTAGCGGATGGGCAGCTCGCGGTAGCTGTGCTTGCCCATGCGGTACATCAGGTGGTGCGACGGGCAATTCATGGGCTTGAGCGACTGCGTGCAGCGCTCCTCCAGCGGCAGGCTGGGGTCGCTCTCGCTGTCCACCACGAGGAACATGTTCTCGCGGTACTTGCCCCAGTGGCCCGAGGTCTCCCACAGCCGCTTGTTGAAGAGCAGCGGGGTCTTCACCTCCTGGTAGCCATTGGCCAGGACCATGCTGCGCATCGACTCGGTGAGCGTGTGCAGCAGTGCCGTGCCCTTGGGCATCCAGAACGCCGAGCCCGGAGCGAACTCGTGGAAGGCGAAGAGTCCCAGCGCGGGCCCGAGGCGACGGTGATCGCGCTTCTTGGCCTCCTCGATGCGCTTCAGGTAGGCGTCCAGCGCCTTCTGGTCGAAGAACGCGGTGCCGTAGATGCGCTGGAGCATCGGGTTCTTGGGGTCGCCGCGCCAGTAGGCGCCCGCCACCGAGAGCAGCTTCACCACGCCGATCTTCGCGGTAGAGGGGCCGTGGGGCCCGAGGCAGAAGTCGGTCCAGTCGCCGTGGGAGTACATCGTGAGGGTCTTGGCGCCCTTGGCCACGATGTCGTGGACGATCTCGACCTTGAACTTCTCGCCCTTGGCCTCGAACAGCTTGATCGCCTCGCCCGCGGAGATCTCGGAGCGGACGAACGGCAGGTCCTTGGCGATCTCCTCGTTGGTGGCCTTCTCGATCTTCTCGAGGTCCTCGGGAGTGAACGGCTGCTCGCGGAAGAAGTCGTAGTAGAAGCCGTCCTCGATGTTCGGGCCGATGGTCACCTGCGTGCCCGGGAACAGGCGCTGGACCACGCTGGCCATCACGTGGGCGGCGTCGTGCCGGACCACCTCGAGGGCCTCGGGGGCCTTGGTGGTCACCACCTCGAGCTTCACGTCCTGGTCGATGGTCCGGGAAAGGTCCACCGGGGTCCCGTCGAGGCGGGCGATGACCGCGGCCTTCGCCAGGCCGGCGCCGATGTTCACCTTGACGAACTCGTCCACGCGGATACCGGACTCCACCTGCTTCTTCGAGCCGTCCGGCAGCGTCACCGTCACCTGAGCCATCACCTGCTCCTCTCGTCTGGTCCAAAAACGCGAAATCCCCCGGACCGTTCCGGCCCGAGG
>CAZAIE010001128.1:0-2744 GCA_964485035.1 uncultured Myxococcaceae bacterium
CCTGAGCGGCCTGCCCGAGGATTCTCGATGAAGCGGTCCCTGCTCCTCCTCCTGCTCGCGCTCGCCGGGCTGCTCGCCCTCGCCGCCCTCGCCGCCATCCTGCTCTGGCCCCGCGCCCGTCCAGGAGCCGACGGGCCCAGGGTCTCGGCGTCGCTCATCGGCGTCGTCGGCGGCCGCTTCCACGGCAAGCCCTTCATGTCCCGCCGCGCGGCCCCCGGCGAGCAGCTCAAGCCCGGCGAGGTCCTCCTGGTCCGCTTCCGGGTACAGGCCCCGGCCGCGGTGCACCTGCGGCTCTCTGGCCCCAAGGCCTCCCGCGGGCTCTGGGCCGACGGCCGACCAGACACGGAGCCGCCGCCGGCGCTGGTCCCCGCGGGCGAGCACGCGCTGCTCGCCAACCGGCAGGTGCTTCCAGTGCAGACCGAGGAGTACGGCGCCTCGCTGCGGGTGACGCTTCTCGCCGCGCCCGCTCCCTTCACGGCCGACCAGCAGCAGCGCCTGCGGGCGGCCCCGGTGGACGCTGCGGCGCTCGCGGGCTTCTGCCCGGGCTGCGCGCTGGAGGTGCTGGAGGTCTCGCCCCCGCCCGAGGGCGCGAGGCCGCAGCCGGGCTTCGAGTGGGCGCCTACAGGAAGTACAGCACCATGAACTGGGCGCAGAGCACGCGCAGGAACATGGTCAGCGGGTAGACGGTCGCGTAGGCGATGGACGGGCCCTCGGAGCCGGTGAGCTGGGTGACGAACGCCAGCGCCGGAGGGTCGGTCATGCTCCCGGAGAGCAGGCCGCACAGCGACAGGTAGTTCAGCTTCAGGAAGACCCGCGCCACCAGCCCGACCACCAGCAGCGGGACGAGCGTGATCAGCGCGGCGAGCCCCAACCAGGTGAGCCCGTCGCCCTGCACCAGCGTGGCCACGAAGCGGTCTCCGGAGCGCAGCCCCACGCACGCCAGGAAGAGCGCGATGCCCACCTCGCGCAGCATGAAGTTGGCGCTGATGGGCATGTACCAGACCAGCGGGCCGATCTTGCCCACGCGCGAGAGGACGATGGCCACCAGGAGCGGCCCGCCCGCGAGCCCCAGCTTCACCGCCGCCGGCGCGCCCGGGAACTGCAGCGGCCAGGAGCCCAGCACCACGCCGAGGGCGATGCCCACGAAGACCGGCACCAGCATGGGGTGGTTCAGGGTCTTGGGCTGGTTGCCCAGTTCCGCGGCCGCCTGCGCGATGCCCTCGGGCTCGCCCACCGCCATCACCTGGTCGCCGAAGTTGAGGCGGACCTCGGGGGAGATGGGCATCTCGATGTCGGCGCGGGCGACGCGGGTGAGGGTGACGCCGAAGTGGCGGACCCGGTCGTTCACCTCGGTCACTGGCCTGCCGATGGCGCGCTTGTGGGTCACCACCAGCCGCCGCGAGGTCACCGGCGAGGGCTCGGCCTGCAGGTTCCTCGCGCTGGGCGCACCGATGACGATGCGCAGCCGCTCCAGCGCCTCCTTGGGCCCCACCGCGAGCACGGTGTCGCCCACGCGCAGCCGGGTCTCGGGCTGCACCGCGCTCACCCGACCCTCGTGGAAGATGCGCGAGACCACCACGCCCGCGTCGTCCGGGAAGGGCACGTCGCTGAGCTTCAGGCCGTCGAGGTTGGTGTTCTGCACGTCCAGGTTCAGCACCTCGAGCGAGGGGCTGGACGCCGCGAGGTCCTGCGTGAACACCCGGCTCTCCGCGCCCACGTCGATGCGGAAGAGCGCGCGGAACACGAACATCGCGAGGATGATGCCCAGCACGCCGAAGGGGTAGGCGATGGCGTAGCCGAGGCCGGGCAGCGCGCGGGAGGCCTCGGGCAGGGCCTGCTGCGCCGCGGCCAGGCTGGGGGTGTTCGTCGTCGCACCGGAGAACAGGCCCACCGCCACCGGCAGCTCGACGCCGGCGAAGGCGTGGATGCCCAGCGTCACCGCGGAGCCGCCCAGGACGATGGCCGCCGCGCAGAGGTTCAGCTTCAGCCCCTGGCGCCGCAGCGAGGAGAAGAACCCGGGGCCCACCTGCATGCCGATGGTGTAGACGAAGAGGATGAGGCCGAACTCGCGGGCGAACTCGAGCACCTCGGGGGAGATGTTCAGGCCGAAGTGACCGAAGGCGAGGCCGGTGAAGAGCACCCCGGCCACCCCCAGCGTCAGCCCCTTGAACTTCAGGCTCCCCAGCACGAGCCCGCCCGCGACCACCAGCGCCAGGATGAGGATGGAGTGGGCGACCGGCGCGTGGGCGACCGATTCGGGGCGAAACAACGACTCCAGCCAGCTCATGGGACTCCCGGCCTCCCCGAAAGGCGGCGGAGTCTAGACCTTCGCGGGCCGGACGCAACCAGAGCGGAGCCTGTCAGCCTGACTGGGCCTTCCCCGACCCGAAGAGGGCCTGGATGGACGGGCGGGACAGCACCATCAGCGTGCCCACGCCGAGGAGGGTTCCGTAGGGCATGCCCAGGCAGGTGAGCCCGCCGATCACCATGCAGAACGTGCGGGAGCGGCGCTGGGAGAGGCTGCGCGCGGTGAGCGCCTTGAGGACCGCGTTGACGACGAAGAACAGGAAGAACGCCCCGCCGAACAACCCGAAGATCCACCCGATGAACTCCGGCGGCTCCTGCCCCGGCTTCGCTGGCATCTTCGCCGCCATCACGCCCACCAGCCCGCCCATGGCCGCGTAGAACAGGCCGAACATCGCACCCAGCCCGGCCACGCCCGCCTCGATCCAGTAGCCCACCAC
>CAZAIE010001129.1:0-2739 GCA_964485035.1 uncultured Myxococcaceae bacterium
GTGCTGGCGAGTTCCTCGGCAGCGGCGGCGTTGCGCTGGGTGACCTGCTCGACCTGGCCCATGGCGCGTGAGATCTCGGCGACGCCGGAGGTCTGCTCGCGGGAGGCGGCGGTGACCTCCTGGACGAGGTCGGTGGTCTTGCGGATGGAGGGGACGAGCTCGGCGAGGAGGGCGCCGGAGCGGTCGGCGACGGCGACGCTGCTGCCGGCGAGGGAGCTGATCTCCTTGGCGGCGACCTGGCTGCGCTCGGCGAGCTTGCGGACCTCGGTAGCGACGACGGCAAAGCCCTTGCCGTGCTCGCCGGCGCGAGCGGCCTCGATGGCGGCGTTGAGGGCGAGGAGGTTCGTCTGGTAGGCGATCTCCTCGATGATGGAGACGCGGTCCGCGATGGACTTCATGGCGGCGACGGTCTCGGCGACGGCGCGGCCGCTCTCCTCTGCGTCGCGGGCGCCCTTGACCGCCATCTGCTCGCTCTGTCGGCTGTTCTCCGCGTTCTGGTCGATCGACGCCTTGATCTGCACCAGGTTGGTGCTTGTCTCCTCGATGGAGCTGGCCTGCTCGCTGGTGCCCTGCGACATGGCCTGGCTGGTCGAGGCCACCTGCGCCGACGCCGAGGACAGCGAGTCGGCCGAGCCAGAGACCTCGGAGATTAGTCGGGAGAGCTTCTCCGACATCGCCTTCATCGCCGCCAGCAGCTGCCCGGTCTCGTCGTGGCCGCGGACCACCACCGTCTCGCGCAGGTCCCCCTCGGCGATGCGGCGGGCGTGCTGCACGGCCTCGGCGATGGGGCGGGTGATGGAGCGGGTGAGCACGAACCCCAGCACGATGACCAGGATGATGGTGAGCACCGAGCTGACCGAGACCATCCGGTTGGTGGAGGTGAAGACCGTCTCCGCCTCGGCGGAGGACCGGGTCATGGCGCCCATCTTCTCGCGCGAGAGCTCACCCAGCCGGTTGTCCACGTCCTGGGCGATGGCCGACAGCTCGCGCAGCGCCGCGGCAGCCTCCTCGGGCTTCCCCTCGCGGGCGAGCGCGGCCACCCGGTCCTGCCGCGCGCGCAGCTCCGCGAACCGACGCTCGACCTCCGAGATGCGCCCCAGGGCCTCGGGGTCACGGACCGTGCGCTTGAAGTCGCTGAAGGCGCTCTGGAACTCGGAGTCGTGCGCTCGCAGGCTCGCGAGCCTCCGGTCCACCTCGGCGGGACTCGCCTCGAGCAGCGCGTTGCGCAGTTCCTGGGCGACCAGCAGGTGCTCCACCTGCGCTTGGCGGACGCGGTCCATGCCCACGGCGTGCAGGTGGTAGAGGTCGTGCATCACCGTGGCGACGGTGTCGACGGCGTTGAAGCCGCGCCACCCGCCGTAGAACTGCACGCAGCCGATGAGCAGGAAGGCGAGCACCAGCTTCGAGCCGATCTTCCGGTTCTGGAACCATTCCATCGTGTGCTCCACGGTTTGCGGCGGGGCCGGGGCCTCGCCGTGGGGTCGTCAGGTTGCGGGAGGGGCCTGAGGCTCGAGGCCGGGTGAGTCGCTTGCTTCTGGGGAGGCGCTGGCACGCACCGTCTCTGTTCCTGCGAGCGCCACCTCGAACAGGGTGGGCACGTCGAGGATCAGCGCGACGCGACCAGTACCCAGCAGCGCGGAGCCGGACACCCCGGGAACGTGCCGGAAGAGGCGCCCCAGCGGCTTGATCACCGTCTGGCCCTCTCCGTAGAGCGCGTCCACCGCCAGCCCAGCGAGCCCCCCCTGGTAGCGGATGACCACCACGCTCGAGCGGCCATCGTGGACGCCCGTCGGCAGGCCGAAGAACTCGCGCAGCCGCAGGAAGGGCAGCGGCTGCCCGCGCAGGTCCAGGACGCCGCGGTCGTGCGCGCCCGCCGTGGCGCTGCGCGGCAGTTCCACGCACTCCACCACCGACTCCAGCGGGATGACGTAGGTGTCCGGGCCCACGCCCACCGAGAACCCCTCGATGATCGCCAGGGTCAGCGGCAGCGCCATGCGCACCTCGCTGCCCTTCCCCGGGTCGCTGCGCAGGGTCAGCACGCCGCGCAGCGACTCCACGTTGCGCCGGACCACGTCCATGCCGATGCCGCGTCCCGAGATCTCCGTGACCTGCGCCGCGGTCGAGAACCCCGGCTCGAGCACCAGCCGCAGCAGGGCGTCGTCGGGGAGGCGCTCGGGCTCGAGGCAGAGCCCCGTCTCCCGCGCGCGCCGCGCGATGGCCGCCCGGTCCATGCCCGCGCCGTCGTCTGCCACCTCCACCACCACCCGACCGGCCTCGTGCCGCGCCCTCAGCCACACCGTGCCCACCGGGTCCTTCCCGGCGGCGAGCCGCACCTCCGGCCGCTCGATGCCGTGCGAGACCGCGTTGCGCACCAGGTGCGTCAGCGGGTCGCGGATGCCCTGGACCACCGCGGTGTCCACTTCGACGTCCTGGCCGGTCATCACCACCCGGACCTGCTTGCCCAGGGCGAGCGCCAGGTCGCGCACGCCGCGCACGTGCTGGCGGAAGGTGGGGCCGATGGCCACCAGCCGCGCGCGCATCACCAGGTCCTGCAGGTCGAGGAACAGGCGCTCGACGTCGCGGTTCGTGTCCCGCGCCGCGGCCCACTCCCCGCCCCACTGCGCGTGCTTCTCGAGCTGGTTGCTGAGGCGGCCGCGGGCGACCGCCAGCTCCCCCGCGAGGTCCAGCATGCGGTCCAGCTTGTCCACCGTGACCCGGAGACTCTGCAGCGGGGGAGCC
>CAZAIE010001130.1:0-2739 GCA_964485035.1 uncultured Myxococcaceae bacterium
ACTCGCCCAGCCGGGTCCAGCACCTGGCGAGGGTCTCCTGGGCCACCTCCTCGCCGACGCTCGGCCCGACCAGCCGCACGCAGAAGCGGTGCACCGCCGCGCCGTGGAGACGCACCAGCACCGCGAAGGCCCTGGAGTCGCCGTCCAGGCACCGCTGGGCGAGGGCGCGCTCCTCCTGCTGGTCGGGGCGGGCGGCTTCCCCGACGGGCCTGTCGATGCTGCCGAGGGTCATCACTTGGGCCATGGCCATGTCCAGGCGCTGTCTCCTGGACGAACCGGGCATCGCAAGGTTACCGCCCCGACGGGTGGTCGGAAACGCCGCGGGTCGGGCAAGATGCGCCCGATGTGCCGCTGGTTCGCCATGGTGCTCGTCCTGCTCCTCGCCACCCCTGCCGTGGCCGAGGTCCACGTCCGGGTGCGCCCAGCGACCACTCTGGCGGGCGCCTGGAGCAGCGACCTCTTCCTCGGGGCGGACCTCGGGAGCGGCCTGCAGGGGCTGCTCATTCCCTCGCTGGAGGTGGACCTCTCGCTGCTCCCCCGATTGAAGCTGTTCGGGGCCTATGACGGCCTCTTCGGGCTGTACCAGCAGACCGGGGGGACCTCCGTCGAGAACCAGGCGACCCTCGGCGGCCGGGTGCGGCTCGGCCCGGGGCTCTGGATGGAGGTCGCAGGCGTCGGCGCAGTCCAAGACCTGACCGTCGCCCAGTCCGTCGACGACGCGCTGGGCCTGGACGCCTCGCGGACCCTGGAGGGCGGCGGAACGGCGGGGTTCCGACTCTGGGCCGGCATCTTCCTCTTCGAGCTCCGCGGCGAGGCGCTCTTCCGCCAGCTCGTCCTCGACACCGGCGAGGCGATCGACGACCGGACCCTCTCGGCCAGCCTCGGCGCGGCGGCCCGGCTCGGCCCCGTCACCGCCCGGCTCGCCGTCCGCGGGCTGAGCGAGTCCTCCACCGCGCCGAGCTTCGTCTACCAGGGCGGTGGCGCGACGCTCTCCCTCTCGGTGCCCCTGAGCCTTCTGACGCTGCGCGCCTCGGGGAGCGTCCACCACAACGTCTTCGCCCTGGGGCGACGGGACACTCTCGCACGCGCCAGCCTCTCCCCGTCCGTCACGCTGGCCACCTGGTCCGCAGGCTCCCTCTCCCTCGAGGCCAGCTACTCGTTCGCCGCGAACGCGAGCACCGACCCGGGCCACGAGGCCTCGCGGCACTACGTGTCCCTCGGCGTGCGCGTGGAGGGTGCATGGCGCGACTAGCCGCCCTGCTGGTCCTGGCCGCGTCGGCCTGCGCCCACGGCCCTGCGCCGCGTGCAGGAGAGACGCTCGCCGTGCGCTGCCGGGGCGACGGCGCGGTGCGCGTCTGGCTCCTCGGGAGCTTCAACGGCTGGGGCGAGCCCCTGGCCCTCACCCGGGAAGGCCGGGACTTCACCGGAACGCTGCCCCTCGCCGGTCCGATCCCGGTGTCCGCCACCTGCCTGAGGGAGCTGACCGACGGCGGTCGGAGCTCGGAGGCGCCGCTGGACGCCCCCCGCCGGGAGCCGGACGGATTCGGCGGTGAAAACGGGCTCTTCGGTGAGCAGTAACCTCTTGAACGACGGCTTCGTCTAACGAGCGTCCCATGCCTCTCGGTCCTGCCATCCTGCTGCTGAGCGCGCTGTCCGGTGCACCGGGCGCACTCGAGCAGCGCCTCCAGGAGCTGCCCCCCGCGGCGGCCCAGCTCCTGCGCTCCGCTCGCGGGCGGGCCGAGGCGGCCCAGGTGCCCGTCGAGGTCGTGGAGGGCAAGCTCCTCGAGGGTCTGGCGAAGGGAGTGCCGGCGGAGCGCATCGTCCTGGCCGCCGACGACCTGACCCGTCGGCTCGGCCTCGCCCGGGAGGCGTTCACCGCCGCAGGCCTCCAGCCGACCAGGCAGGACCTGGAGCGGGTCGCCGCGGCCTGCCAGGCCAGCGACCCGGCGGACGTGGTGCGGCTCGCCCGCGAGGCGAAGGGAGCACCAGCCGACTCGGTCGTCGCCGCGGTCCGCCAGCTCGCCTCCCTGCGTGTCGAGGGCGTCGAGGCCGAGGCCGCGGTGCCCGTGCTCGCCGCGCTGGCGCGGTCCGCCCCGGCCTCCGAGGTCGCCCGGGTGGGCCCGCTGCTCCACGAGTACGTCCAGGAGGGGGGAACGGACCGCCAGGCCTTCCTCGCCGAGCTGCGCGCCCGGGGGGAGAAGCGGCAGCGCCTGGACCACGCCCTCGACCCCTTCGGCGCTGGCCCGGACCCCCTCGCGACCGAGCCCGCGTCCCGGACGAAGGAGCGCGGGAAGGCGCACGCGCCCGGGCTGGAGAAGCAGGACCGCTCGGGCTCGGCCCCCGGCCTGGACAAGGACAGCGCCGGCCGCAAGAGCCAGCGCTGCCTGCACGACAAGAACGGCAAGCCCGACTGCGACTGACGCGGCCCCTCGGGCCGCACCTGGAGGACTGCGATGTCCCGTGCCGCCCCGCTGCTGTCTGCACTCCTTGTGGTCTTGTCCTCGACCGGCTGCAACGACCCCATCCCCTTGGGAGGCGCATGCACCAAGGACTCCGCGTGCACGTCGGGGCGATGCGTCGGGGGAACCTGCGTCGCCACGGACGACCTGGACGCGAGCGTTCCCGTTCTGGACGGCAGCGTCGGGACCGACGCCTCCGTGCCCGACGGCGCGATCGCCAGCTGCCTCGCCAACGGCGCGGCCTGTGCGGTGGGCACGCCGCCCGCGTGCTGCTCCGGGC
>CAZAIE010001131.1:0-2738 GCA_964485035.1 uncultured Myxococcaceae bacterium
GGAGCCGTCATGAACCGCCGAGCGCTCAAGACACTGCCGATGCTGGTCGTCTCCCTAGGCCTATGCGGCTTCACCGCCGGGAGCTGTGGCCAGGGCGACGAGCCCAAGCCCTGCACCGACCCCGCATGCAACCCGCCCGCGACCTGCGCTTCGCTGGGCGAGGCCGCCTGCACCGCGCGCTCGGACTGCGAGGCCCGCTACCAGGTCCTCGAGACCCGCTGCGAGACGCAGGGAGTGGACGAGGCGCCGCGCTGCGGGACCACCACCCGGACCTTCGTCGGCTGCGTGGACGCCCCGAAGCTCTGCCCGGCCATCGCCTGCGCGCTCGACTGCGCGTACGGCCTCGCCCGCGACGTGAACGGCTGCGACGTCTGCGCGTGCAGCCCCATCCCCTGCGCCTCGGACGCCGAGTGCCCCGCGGGGCAGGGGTGCCTCTTCCCGGCGGTCCAGTGCGCCGGGCTCCAGTGCGCTCCGGTGCAGGGCGTGTGCGGGGTCGTCGGCCAGCCGGGCTGCGGCTCGGACGCCGAGTGCCGCGCGGGTGAGCGCTGCGTGTTCCCGACCTTGCCCGAGTGCCCGCCGAACGCCTTCTGCGCCCCTCCGCGCGGGACCTGCAAGCCCGCGGACGGCTGCCTCGCGGACGCGGACTGCGGGGTGGGCTGGTACTGCGAGCTGGCCGTCCCGATCGCCGACGCCGCGCCCTGCGCCAAGGACCAGGGCTGCCTTCCCCCGACGGTGATCGGCGTCTGCCGGGACCGCGTGGGTTGCAGCAGCGCCGCCCAGTGCGCGCCCGCCGAGGTCTGCGCCGCCGACCCGAGCGACCCGTGCACCAAGGCTCCCTGCGCGATGTTCCGCGCGCCGCCCACCTACTGCCAGCCGGCCTGCCCGGCGCTCGGGGAGGCGGCGTGCCTGGCCCGCGCCGACTGCGAAGCGATGTGGGGCTCGGCGGCGAAGCCGGCCCCGGACACCGGGCTGCGTGCCGACTTCCTCGGGTGCAAGCCCGTGGGCTGCCCGCCAGTGATGTGCGACCTGTACTGCCCCACCGGCTTCCAGGTGGACCCGAGCGGCTGTGCGATCTGCTCGTGCAACCCTGCGGGCTGCCGCTCCGACGCCGAGTGCCTGCCCGGCCAGGCCTGCGTCTTCCCGGCCTACGACTGCGCCGGCGCCGACTGCGGCCGGCCCTACGTCGAGGGGCGCTGCGAGTGGGTGCAGCAGGGCTGCCTCGCGGACGCGGACTGCGGCGTGGGCGAGCGCTGCCAGCGCCTGGTCACCTGCGTGCTGAACGCCGCGGGTGAGGAGTACTGCGTGGGCGCCGACCCGGGCGTGTGCGTGCCCGCGACCTGCCAGGGCGACGCCGACTGCCGCTCGGGCGAGCGCTGCGAGTTCCCCATGGTGAAGTGCAGCCCGGAGGAGGCGGACCGCTGCGCGGCGCCGGCCCAGAGGCTCTGCGTCCCCGCCCGCTGCCTGAGCGACGCCGACTGCCGCGGGGGCGAGAGCTGTGTGGGCGCGGCTCCTGGCGTGCTCTGCGACTCGCTGGATCCTGGCTGCAACCCCTACGGCACGTGCGTGGCGCTGCCGCTGGGGTGCATCAGCGACGCCGAGTGCAAGGCCGGGGAGTTCTGCGCTCTCTCCGACTGCGCGCCGGGCGCCGACTGTGCCCCGCGTGGCCAGTGCCTGCCCCGCGTCGCCGGCTGCCAGACCGACTCCGACTGCCGCGTGAACGAGGTCTGCCTCCTCGTCGATTGCGCCTCGGGCTCCGACTGCGGCGTGGGCGGCCAGTGCGTGGCCAGGCCGGCGTGCAAGAGCGACGCAGAGTGCCCCGCGGGCCAGAGCTGCCAGCCGGATCCCACGGACCCCTGCAACGGGACCGTGCCCTGCTTCGCCCCCGGCGCGATGATCTGCCTGCCGGCGAAGTAGGTCAGAACCATTCTTCGTCCGAGGGGCCGGTCCGCGAGGGCCGGCCCCTCGTGCGTGCGGGAGCAGTCGACGCTGCGCACGCCCACCCAGTCGACCCAGTCCACCCAGTCCGCGTCCACCAACCCCACCGGGTTCCGCGCTACTGAGCGCAGATCCTCGATGACGCCTGGCAGCCGTCCCCAGAAAACCGTGGGTCAGGGCTGGCGCCCGCGGCTGCCAACCAGACCGTCCTCCAGGAAGAACGCCAGCTTGCGCGCTCCCGGTGGCTGGGCACGGGGGTTGCTGTGTTCCCGGCCGAACGATCCCGAGGAGATGTCCATGAACCGCTCCCTCCGCTGTCTCTCCCTGGCGTGTCTGGCGCTGGCCCTTTTCGGCTGCGAGCCCCCGACGACCTGCAAGGACGGGGACTGTGTCGACCCGCCCAAGGCCTGCGACCAGCTCGGTGAGGCCGAGTGCCAGGCGCGCGCCGACTGCGCCGCGACCTACGTCGAGTACGACTCTACCGGGCCGGACCCTGGACGGCTGTCGGGCCGGACCTTCGCCTCCTGCGCCGCGCGCCAGCAGTGCCCGATCATCGACTGCGCGCCGCTCGACTGCCCGTACGGCCTCGCGCGGGATGCCAAGGGCTGCACGCTCTGCGCCTGCAGCCCCGTGCCCTGCACCTCCAACGCCGAGTGCCCTGCGGGCCAGGTCTGCCTCTTCCCAGCGCTGAAGTGTGAAGCCGGCGCCACCTGCGCACCGCCGCGCGGGACCTGCGGCGTCGTCGAGCAGGGCTGCGACGCGGACGCGGACGCACCGCCCGCGGGACGTGCGCGGTCGACCGT
>CAZAIE010001132.1:0-2735 GCA_964485035.1 uncultured Myxococcaceae bacterium
GTCCAGCCCCCCGAGCACGTTGAGCAGGGTGCTCTTGCCGCACCCCGAGGGCCCGACCACCGCCAGGAGCTCTCCCTCGGCGACGGTGAGGTCCGCGCCGGTCAGCACCTCCAGCGGGTGCCCCTCGGCGTCGGGGTAGGTCTTGCACACCGCCCGCGCGCGGATCACGGCGAGGCCTGCGTCCCTGCGGCGGGCGCCCGCAGCGAGAGGGCCAGCTCCGCCTGGAGGATGCGGCCCTTCAGGCGGGCGCTCGCGCGGAGCGAAGCCAGCTGGTCCAGCGCGTCGAGCCAGCGCAGCACCGCCGAGCGGATGGCGAAGCCACCCAGGCCGTACGCCGAGTCGGGGATGGCGCGCACGCCGCTGGTGGCCCGGCCGAGGTCCAGGTAGAGCGCGAGCCCGTCCTCGCGGAGGGCGCGGGCCGCCTCGGGGTCGGCGAAGGGCGTGCGGACGGGCGGACCCGCGATCCGCTCCTGCAGCGCCGCGAGCTGGCCCGTCCCCCCGGCCACGAGGACGGTGCGGTCCCTCAGCGCAAAGCTCGCCCCCTCGCCCAGGTGGTAGCGGGTGACGTACACCTTCCCGGCCGCCTGCTCCTGCGGCTCCACCTTGGCCCCGAAGCGAGGCGCGGCCTGGGCGATCGCCTCGAGCGTCGCCGCGGCAGCCGCTGGGTCTCGGGTCCGGGCGAGGGCGTCCAGGAGCAGGAACTCGAAGGGGTTCGTCCGCCGCGCGTCGAGGGCGGGCATCCCGCCCGAGAGCTTCAGCTCGGGGGCCAGGCTGAGGGAGAAGGCCACCCCCGGCTCCAGGTTGCCCAGGACCTGCGTCTTGAGGTCGAGCTGGGCGGCGGCGAGCGCCCGGGAGAGCGGCTCGGGCAGGTGGTCGATGAGCGGCTCGAGGAGGGTCGGGGCTCCGCCCAGCCGGGCGACCAGGAATGCCCGCGGGTCCAGGCGGTCCACGAGGTCGGCGCCAGCGGGGGCGCCGAGCGAGGCGAAGCGCAGCGCCTGGACCTCGGAGAGCGGCAGCTCGCCCAGGAAGCGCAGCCCCGCCTGGTCCAGCGTGGCGGCGAGGGAGGCGCCCGAAGGCGGTGCGTCGGAGGACGCGGAGGTGGGGCAGGCGAGGGCGAAGAGGTCGTGGCCGGCAAGGCGCTGGCGCTGGGCAGAGACCGCGGAGTCGCGCCCGAGCGAGGCCTTGGGATCCTGCTCCAGCGCAGCCTTCACCAGCCCGAAGCCGCGCTCCCCCAGGGCGAGCAGCGTGTAGCGGTTTGCGTGGGCGAGGACCAGGCCTGGGGTGGCCTGGCCCTCGGCGTGGAAGATCACCAGGGAGCGCGCGCCCACCCGCTCCTCGCGGCGGGTGCGGGCCCCGAGCCGGCTCGCGGCGTGGCGGGACAGGAGCTCCTCGAGCTTCCGGGGGTCCTTCTCGGGGATGGCCAGCAGCGCGGCGCCGCGCTCGGTGGCGAGCCCCACCAGCGGCCGGTCGGGGTCGATGCCCGCGGCGCGCATCGAGTCCCGCGAGCGCAGGTCCCACCCCGCCTGCCGCGCGAGGTCCGCGAACAGCGACTCCGCGCTCTGGTAGTTCCCGAGCGTGGCGAGCGCCTCCACCAGCTTCAGCTTCCCCAGGCTCCCCAGGTGCTCGCCCAGCCGGCCCGGGTCCGGGGCCACGAACACCACGTCGCAGCGGGTGGGCAGCAGCTCGAAGGCGTCGGCCGGGCCGGTGGGCAGTGGGGCGGGGCGGTGCAGCAGGGCCACCGCCACCATCGCCAGCACCGCACCGGCTGCGAGGACGGTCATCAGCCGGGTGTTGCGTCTCTTGGCGCTCATGCCGTCGGCTCCTGGTTCCCGCTACTTCGTGGCCTTCAACTCCGCCAGCTCCGCGCTCGTTCCCGCCTGTCGGTCGAGCGCCGCCACGGTGTCGCCCATCGCGTCGAGCTGCGCCGACAGCCCCTGGAGGCGCTCGCCGAAGGCTGCGGCGTCCCGCCCGGCCAGCGCCTGGGAGAGGAGGTCCTCGAGCAGGTCCTCCAGCGTCTCAAGCTGGGTCACCGCCGCCTCCCGTTGCTCGGCGAGCCCCGTCGCCCCGCCCGCGCGCTTCTGCAGGACCGAGAGACGCTGCTCCTTCGCAGCCCTGACAGGCCCTTCCGGCAGCTTGGCGACCTCGGATGCGAGGGTCTCGACCTCCGACGACAGGAAGCGCGCGTCCCGGCCGTCCGCGCGCGTGGTGTCGATTGCGACGAGGAGCCGCAGCGCGGCATTCACCAGCTCGGCCAGCCGGACGCGCCACTGCGCCGCCATCGCCTCGGGGGCGTCGAGGGTGCGGACCGCGTCGAGGATGCGGCCCTGCAGGCGGTTGATGCCGTCGAGTCGGCTCTTGGCGTTGGGCGAGAGCCGCAGCGCGATCTTCTCGAGCTCCACGGCGCGGCGGTGCGTGCGCTCCTCGGCGAGTCGCTTGTCCACGCTGGCGCGGAAGCAGGGCAGCAGCGGCAGCACCAGGACCACGAAGGCCTCGATGGCCAGGAGGACGAGGAGCGGCCAGGAGTGGCCCCGGAACAGCGCGCCCACGCAGGCGATGGCGCCCACCGCGAGGATGAGCTTGTTGGTCGGGGAGGCGGCGGCCTCCTTGAGGTAGCTCGGCTGGTCTCTCATGGGCCGCGGACGCTAGCGCGCGACGTGGGGCCCAGCAAGGCGCAGCGTGCTCACGAGCGGACTCGCTCGGGGGGCGGGGCGGAGGGCCCGAGTTCCTCGGTGAGG
>CAZAIE010001133.1:0-2734 GCA_964485035.1 uncultured Myxococcaceae bacterium
TCGCCTGGGTCTCGGGATCGCGCCCGGTCTTGGCCGAGCCGCCGGCAGAGTCGCTCGAAGGCCCCGACGGGGGGGGGCCCTCCCGAAGTCCCGGATGCAGGCGAGTCCGCCCCAAAGGACGCTGGCGACGCCGGTGTTCCCGAGCCCCAGCCGGAGCCCGCGCGGCCCGAGGGCGTGGACTGGAAGGTGGGGGCGACGACCTGGCCCCGGCCCAACGTCCCCAGCCCGGTGGTGGTGGCGATGACCGCCGCCGACGAGACCAGCATCGAGGCGGTGGCGAAGCACATCGCGGCGCGGGAGGCCGAGCCCTTCGCGCGGGTGAAGGCGCTGCACGACTGGGTCGTCACCCGCCTGCGCTACGACCACGCCTCGGTCACCGGGCCGCGCAAGCCGCAGGACGCGGCGAGCGTCTTCGCCTCGCGCCTCGCGGTCTGTGAGGGGTACGCGCGGCTGCTGGTGGAGCTGGGACGGCACACGGGTGACCGCATCGTCTTCCTGGTGGGGGACATCCGCGAGGCAGACGGCGCGCTCGCGGCGGTGGGCCACGCCTGGAACGCGGTGCAGATCGACGGGGCCTGGTACCTGCTCGACGCGACCTGGGACGACCCGACCTCCAAGGATGGCGCCGACAACTACCAGACCGACTACCTGTTCCCGCCCCCGCAGATCGCGGTGATGAGCCACTTCCCCGAGGACCCGCGCTGGCAGCTGCTCCCGCGGCCGCTCTCCCGCGGCGAGTTCCTGCGCCAGCCGTTCTCGCGCCCCGGCCTCGCCCGCGAGGGGCTCACCCTGCACGAGCCCGACCGCTCGGTGGTGGAGGTGCGCGACGCGCTCGATGTGCGGCTCTCGAACCCGCGCCGGCGGCGGGTGCTGGTGGAGCTGGTGCCGGAGGGCGAGGAGCGGGGCATCCAGTGCGGAGTTTCGGGCGACGCCGAGGTCCGGCTGCGCTGCGAGGTCCCCAGGCCGGGGCGGTACAAGGCGTGGCTGTACACCAACGACACCGGTGAGGGGCAGTTCGGCTCGGTGGCGATGATCCAGGTGACCCGCCGGTAGGTCAGTGCGGGTTTGACCCGGAAGGGGGAGGCCTTTCGTTCTTCCGGGTTGGCTGTGTCGAACCCTGACTCACGCTGGAGAGGTCATGCGCCCGTGCTCAATCCTGCTGGTCGTGCTGCTGCTGGGGTGCAAGCCGGACGCAACCTCTCCGTCCGTCGACACTGGGAGCGCCTGGGACGTCGGAGTAGCGGTCGACGCGGCCGTCGCGGGGGACGACGCGGCCAGTGGCGTCGAGAGGGACGCAGGGGCTGCCGACGGCGCAGCAGACCCGGTCGATGCGGGGGCCCCCGACGTCGCGGCGCCCGGGCCCGACGCCGGAGCCTTCAAGGTCGAGCGGCTGCGGACCGGCACCACCACCTCCAACGGCCGGGCGATCGAATGGCAGTTGCTGCGGCTCGAGGTGCCGGGGAAGGAGCCCGCGTACGCGCAGTGGATGCCGGTCGCCGCGCCGGACGGTGGGGTCGCGCCGGTGCTGTTCTCCACCAAGCCGTACGAGGGCATCGGGTGGACCGGCGACCCGCGGGACGAGCGGTGGGCTTCGCTGGGGACAGGGCTGCACCCGGACGTCGACGGACCCGGCGGCGGCCCCGATGCGGGCGTCATCTCGTACGTGCTGGTGACTCCCGAGGCGCAGTGCGACGAGGCGTTCCTGTACCAGCTGCACGGCATCTCGATGCTGCAGGTGTTC
Organism: uncultured Myxococcaceae bacterium; assembly: GCA_964485035.1. GTDB lineage: Bacteria > Myxococcota > Myxococcia > Myxococcales > UBA5297 > CAZAIE01. The sequence goes on from CAZAIE010001133.1 coordinate 1,742, forward strand.
GGGCGCTACTACGCAGGCGGGTCCATCCAGAACGACGTGGACGACATGGTCGCGGGCTTCGAGTTCCTGGCGCGTGAGCCGGGGGTGGACCGGGAGCGCATCGGCATCCTGGGTGGGAGCTGGGGCGGCTTCGAGGCGTTGTACGGAGCGGCGTGGGCGCCGGAGTCGGTTCGGCCGGTGGTGGGCGTGGCGCTGTACCCGCTCTCGGACTTCGCGGCGGAGGTCGCGTACGTGACCCGGACGTTGCCGGCGCGGTACCAGACCGCAGCGGCGCGGGAGAGGAGCGAGGCCTTCTTCGACCCGTACCTGCGTCGCATGACAGCAACGACCGGGGGCCTGCCCGACGCCGGAGGGGACTTCACGGGCTTCGACCTCGCGAGCCTCGCGCCGCGGCTACGGACGCAGTTCCTGGTCATCCACGAGGACGAGGACACCCTGGTGGACATCGGGCAGTCCGAGCGCCTGCTGGCCGCGAGACCGGACCTCGTGCAGCCGCTGTGGTTGCGGCACGACGCGCCTCCTGCGAGCTGGGACGCGCTGGTGACGACGCACGGGAAGCTGCTGGACGCCTTCGGGGCGAAGGCGGCGTTCACCTTCGCGTGGAGCCACCTCTTGCGAGCGCTGACGCCGGGGCCGGTAGTCTACGTGCCGTACGAGACCGGACCATTCGGCCAGCTCCTGGTCTGGTGCCGCGACCGGACCCGGGCCGGGACCCCGCACCACGAGCTGGCGCCGCTGCTGGTGTCGCTGACCGACCCGCGGGTGGTGATGTACGAGCTCGGCACCCAGCAGCAGGAGCCGGGCGCAGCCTTCGTGGCGCGTGTCGTGAACACCGTCTGGGGCACCCAACTGACGGCCGAGACCGTCGGCGCGGCGCTGGCGAAGGGCCTGCCGGAGTAGTGCGTCGGGTCCACTGAGTCCACCCAGTCGACCCAGTCCACCCAGTCCACGTCCACCCAACACCGAGCCCCGGCGCTGAGGCACCGGGGCTCG
>CAZAIE010001134.1:0-2733 GCA_964485035.1 uncultured Myxococcaceae bacterium
ATGAGCGGGCTCGTGCACCTCCTGGCGCTGGCTGTGGCGGCGGCCCCGGCCGAGGCGCCCGCACGCAAGGCGCTGGTCTGGTACGCGCCGTGGGGCTTCCTGGCGGTGGGGGCCGCGGCGGCCCTGGTGATCGCGCTGGCGGTGCTGGAGAAGCGGCGCGCCGCGGTGCTCCGGTTCCCCCTGGCCGACCTGCTGCGGCGCGGGCCGCGCGGCCTGGCCCCGCTGTGGTGGACGCCCTGGTTCTTCCGGCTGCTCGCGGTGGTGCTGGCCGGAGCCGCGCTGGCGCGCCCACAGATCCCGGGGGCCAAGGTGCGCGACCTCTCGGTCGAGGGCATCGACATCGTGGTGGCGCTGGACGTCTCCACCTCGATGAACGCGGCGGACTTCAAGCCCAAGGACCGCATCAGCGTGGCCAAGGACGTGCTGCGCAACTTCATCCAGGGGCGCACCAACGACCGCATCGGCCTGGTCATCTTCGCCGGGGAGGCCTACACCCAGGCCCCGCTGACGCTCGACTACCACGTCCTCGGGGAGATCCTCGACTCGGTGCGCACCGGGCTCATCGAGGACGGCACCGCCATCGGCAACGCGCTGGGCACCAGCGTGAACCGGCTCTGCGAGGCGCGCAGCGAGGACACCGCGCAGCAGAAGGAGGACGGCTTCTGCAAGAGCGGGGCGAAGAGCAAGGTGATCATCCTCATCACCGACGGCGACTCCAACGCGGGCAACATCTCGCCGATGCAGGCCGCGTCCATCGCCGAGGAGTTCGGCATCCAGGTCTACACCATCATGGTGGGCAAGGGCGGGCTGGTCCCCTTCCCCACCGGCCCGGACTTCTTCGGCGCGCCCAGCTTCCGCGAGGTGGAGCTGCCGGTGAATCCGGAGCTGCTCAAGGCCATCTCCCGCCAGACCGGGGGGCAGTTCTACACCGCGGTGGACCGGGCCTCGCTGGAGAGCGGGCTCAACGACATCCTCGACCAGCTGGAGAAGACCAAGCTCTTCCAGTCGGGCGGGTACGAGAACATGACCGAGGCCTACGAGCCGCTGCTCTTCGGCGCGGTGCTGGCCCTGCTCCTCGAGCTGCTGCTGGCGGCGACGAGGCTGAGGAGCTTCCCGTGACCGCGCTCCAGTTCTCCTTCCTGGGCTACGCGATCCGGCTGGCGAAGCCCGAGTACCTCTTCGGCCTCGCGGCGGCGTTCCTCGTCCTGGTGCTCGCGGTGGTCGCCGCGGTGCGCCGGCACCGGGCGCTCTCCGCCACCCTGCACTCCCAGACGCGCGAGCGGGTGGCCCCCGGGGCCGCCCCGGTGCGGCAGGGGCTGCGCGACGGCTGCACCGCGCTGGCCCTGGGGCTCTTCGCGCTGGCGCTGGCCCAGCCGCAGTGCGGCACCCACAAGGAGCTGGCCAAGCGGTACGGCATCGACCTGGTGGTGGCGCTGGACGCGTCCAACTCCATGCTGGCGAAGGACATCAAGCCCAACCGGCTGGAGCGGGCCAAGCTCGAGCTGGCGGAGCTGCTCGACCGGCTGCGCGGCGACCGGGTGGGGCTGGTGGTGTTCGCCGGCGACGCCTTCACCCAGTGCCCGCTGACCAGCGACTACGCCGCGGCGAAGATGTTCCTGCGCGCCATCGGCAGCACCAACATGCCGGTACAGGGGACGAGCCTCGCCCGGGCACTGGAGGAGTCGCGCGAGCTTCTGCAGAACGCCGAGCGCGGGGCCAAGGCCCGGGCCATCGTCCTGCTCACCGACGGCGAGGACACCGCCGGCAGCGACGTCGCCGAGGAGATCGAGGCGCTGCGCGCGCAGGGCATCAAGGTGCTCACCGTGGGCATCGGGTCCATCACCGGGGAGCCCATCCCCTCCCTGGACAAGAAGGGGAACTTCGTGGGCTGGAAGAAGGACGCCGCGGGCAACACCGTGATGAGCCGGCTCGACGAGACCGGGCTGCAGGCGCTCGCCGAGAAGACTGGGGGCCGCTACATCCACTCGGCCTCGGGGAGCGTGGGCGTGCAGGAGGTGTGGGAGGAGCTGGACCGGCTGGACAAGGCCGAGTTCGAGAGCCGGCTGACGGTGAAGTACGACGAGCGCTTCCAGTTCCTCGCCTTCCCCGGCTTCCTGCTGCTGCTCCTGGGAGCGGCGCTGCGTCCCGGGCGCGGCCGCCGCCGCGCAGAGGAGGCGCGATGAGCCGCCCCCTCTCCGCCCTGGCGCTGCTCGCGCTGCTGGTCCCCGCACTGCCGGCCCGGGCCGCGGGCCTGCTCGAGGGCAACCACCCGCGGGTGCAGCAGGGCACCGACGCCTACGCCAAGGGGGACTACCAGGCCGCGCTCGACCACTACGAGGCGGCGCGCAAGGAGCTGCGCGAGAGCCCGGAGCTGCTCTACGACCTGGGCAACGCCTACCTCAAGCTGGGCCGCAACGAGGAGGCCCGCCGGGCCTACGAGGGTGCGCTCGCGGGCGCGGGGGACTCGCTCAAGCCGCGCGACTACTTCAACCTGGGCAACGCGCTGGCGGCGATGGACCTGAAGCAGGACGCGATCGCGGCCTACCGCCAGGCCCTGAAGCTCGACCCGCACCACCAGCCCGCGCGGCACAACCTCGAGGTGCTGCTGCGCAACAAGCAGCAGAAGAACAAGAACACCACGCCCTCGCCGGGCGACGGTGGCACCGACGGCGGCCAGGACGCGGGGCAGGACGGCGGCCGCAGCGGCGACGGCGGGCGGGACGGGGGCCAGAG
>CAZAIE010001135.1:0-2732 GCA_964485035.1 uncultured Myxococcaceae bacterium
CGCGCGAAGTGGCGGTTGTCCTGCTCGTTCTGCGAGGAGTTCGCGCCCGGGTCGTCGCCGAGGATGACCACCATGCCGCCGAGGAGCTCGAGGTGGCCGAGCTGGACGAAGGCGTCGGAGGCGACGTTGAGCCCCACGCTCTTGAAGAAGACCGCCGAGGGGTGGCCGTTGAGGCTGGCGCCGAGGGCGACCTCGGTGGCGACCTTCTCGTTGGCGGAGAACTCGAAGTAGAAGGGCCGCTTCTCGAGCGGGATGGAGGCGATGGCCTGGGCGATCTCCGGGGTCGGCGACCCGGGATACGAGGTCACCACCCGCGTGCCCGACTCGACCATCGCGCGGACGATGGCGGTGTTGCCGATGACCAGCTCTTCGAAGCCTTCGTGCGAGACCAGCAGCTCGCCCAGCATTCGCATGGTCGCTCCCGGATGTCGGGCCAGGCCCGAGGTTGGAAAAGAGTGGGCCGTAGAGTGCCGGAAGTGGCGGTTGGTGGCCACGGGTCCGGGCGGGGTCAGGCGGGGCCACCATCAGGAGGAGACATTGGACCGGGCCGCCTCCCAAGCCAGGTGCGAGGAAGAGCGTTCGAGCCCGTCATCTCGGATGTCTGAAAGTATTGCCGTGCTCATGCGTTCAGGTTGACATCGGTGTGGGTGTTGGTATGTACGGCTCTCACCTCAGGCGCTGCAACCACCACCCCTGCGCTGGGTCCCCCAGCGCTATCAAGGAGCTGTTTTCAATGAATATTTTCAGACGCATCGCTCTCATCATCGTCGCTCTCGCGGCACCCTTCGTCCTCAGCTGCGGGAGCGGCCCCTCATTTGACACCGAGGAGGAGCTTGGCAGCTCCCAGGCAGCCCTCTCCACCTCTCCCCACATGCCTGTCTGCACCCAGCAGGGCACCGTCAACGAGGGCTGGAGGTGGATGGACACGGGCGCGCTGATCCTGAAGACGAAGTGCGCGGGCCAGACCGCGCAGTGCCGCTACACCGGCACCCGGTCCGAGGGCTGGTACGCCGCCGGGCGGATCGCCTGGGCCTTCTGTGCCGACGTGGACTGCGCGAGCGACGCCCAGTGCGACAACGGTTTCCGGTGCGTGGGCATCCCCCACGACGGCTCGTGGTCCTACGGCAAGTGCCGGAACACCACGCTTCTCGACGGCGAGGGCGCGACCTGCTCGGCGACGGTGACCTGCAAGCCGAAGCTGAGCTGTGACCTGTTGGCCTCGGGCGGGCTGGAGGGCACCTGCCGCCCGTCCTGGATGTTCCAGACCTACTCCTACACGCATACTCCGCCCGCCAGCTCCGTGTACGTGATCGCCTACGGCCTGGCGACGGTGCCGGTTGACGTCGTGGTCTCGGGGGAGCTGGCAGTGGCCAACCCCGCCGACTGGAACCTGCTCACCCTGACCCTCAGGGACCCGAACGGCACGGTGAACACGGTCTGTGCCCCGGGCGCCAAGCCCTGCACCGCGGCGGCGCTCGCGGCGGGCATCGTCACGCCGAACACCGGGGACGACGCGGTGAACGGCCGCTGGACCCTGGCGGCCACCAAGCAGAGCGGCACCACCATCACCAAGCCCAAGGTGATCAAGGTCTTCACCCTGGCGCTGTCGAGCCGCTGGGACTGAACCAGGTACAACGCGATCGACGTGGGGCGCCAGCTCGAGCGCCCCGCGTCGGTCTGGCTTCAGTCGTGATGAAGGGCTTGGCGCTCGAAGGCCATCGCCCTGGGAGCTGGCTGGAACGGCGGGTCGCCAAAGTCTCGGCGAGGGAGGCCTTCCCAGATCGGGTCGCCGAGTCCGGCTGCGCCGAGGACCTGATCGCGGGTCAGGGCCTCGGGCGAGTAGGGGACGAGGAGCCAGGCGCCGGGTGCCAGGACCGCGCGGCAGGCCTCGGCGAGCTTCGCCAGATCGCGCACCGGCTCGGTGCGGCGTCCGCGCTGTCCGCCCGTCTTCACCGGCGGCGGGTGCAGGATGACGCCGTCGTACGCAGCCCCGGACTTCCGGGCGCGCTTGAGGGCGTCGAGCGCGTCCGACTCCCAGAAGGCGCGGGTGTCGAAGCGAAGCCCGTTCAGCTCGTAGTTGCGCTTCCCGCGCGCGAGCACGGATGGCACCGAGTCCACGTTGACGGTGGACCGTGCCCCGCCCGCGGCCGCGACCATCCCGAAGGCGCAGGTGTAGGCGAACAGGTTGAGGATGCGCCGGCCCGCGGCGTGGGCGCGCACCCAGGCCCGCGCCGGCTGCGCCTCGAGGAAGAACCCGGTGTTGCGGTTGGGGAGGAGTTGGATCTCGTAGGAGAGGCGGTCCTCGAGGATGCGGCGCAGCCCGTCGTCGCCCGGAGGGCCGCCGACGTGCTCGAAGCCGAACCGGAAGAAGAGTTCGCTGGGGTTCCCGAGGCCCTCGCGGATGGCCGGGAGCAGGACGGCATGGTCGGGGGCCCCGCTCGCGCGCAGGGCGGAGCCGAAGCGCTCGATGACCAGCCGGGGGATGCCGTCGCTGGCGCGATCGAACAGGCGCACCGGGTGGTCGGCGCTGACCCACTCGGCGCGTCGGGCGACGGCCTCGCGGACGAGCTGCACCATGCGTTCGTGTGAGAGGTCGCCAGAGAGCATCGCGGCTCGTCGTAGCACGAAGCTCCCTGCCAGGTCTGGCACCGCGCCAGTCTGGCACCGCGCCGGGGCCGCCGAGTCTGGCACCGCGCCGGGCAGCGGAGTCTGCGGGCAGCGGAGTCTGGCAC
>CAZAIE010001136.1:0-2730 GCA_964485035.1 uncultured Myxococcaceae bacterium
AGAAGAGGCGCAGCGCGTCGGCGGGGCCAAGGTCAACGTGGGCCATCACGAACGCTCCCCCGACGGCTAGAGGGCCGTCCGCGTGCCGCCGCCGTGCTCGGTGGCCCGCGGCCGCAACCGCACCCGCCCAGGTCGTAGCCCGGTGTGCCTCCCCCTGCGTCCGCCACCGGGCCGCCATCCACGTCGGCTCCTGCGTCCGGAATCCCTGCGTCGCTGCCGGGGGCAGTCACCAGGGCCGCGGGAGAGTAGTTGCCGCAGCGGTCGCGGGCGAAGAGCGCCCACCCGGGGCTGGTCGCGTCGGAGAAGGACGTCTCCGTGCCCAGATAGACGATCGTGCTGGCGCCCACCGTGTCTCCCACCTGGTAGCGCACGCCGGCAGTGGGCGCGTCACTGACGGGGGCCTGGCCCCCGAGCGCGAGCGTGAGATCCAGGTCGTCGTCCGCGGGGTCGGTCCAGCCCACCCGGTAGGAGCCGCCCTCGGCAGCAACCGAAAGAGAGGAAGGCGCGGAGGGCCCCTGGTGGTCCAGCGTGAGCGTGGCGCTCGAGCCGTCTCCCAGCGACGCCTGGAGCGTCGACGTCACCGACTCCACGCGGCCGGTGATCAACGCGAGGGCTCCGAACCCGGCCTGGTCCAGGTCTTGGTGACTGCGGGGCGCAAGGCGGACCCGGAAGCTGGTCTCGCTGGGGCCCGCCGGGAGCGGGGTGTCCAGCGTCAGGGCCACGCGATCGGCTGCGGGAGTGCGGACCTCGCCGTAGACCGTCGCTCCGTCGGCGCTGGTCACCTGCAGCCGCGCCACGGCTCGGGCCGAACCCTGGGAGAGGGCGACGGTCAGCGCGGTCACGCTGTCGGTGCCCCGGGAGGTCCGCAGGGTGAAGGCGTCGAGGTCGGTGAGCGGCGCGCCGGGGCACAGCGTCCCGTTCGGAGGGTTGGTCCCGTTGCCCACGGCGAGCGTCGCGGCCCCGGGGACGAGCGGGCCCACGGTGGCGGCGAGCGAGTGGTTGCCGCAGGAGTCGAACGTCCACAGCGAGTACCAGTACGAGGTCCCGTTGGAGGCGGAGTCCAGGAAGGAGGTCCCAGCGCTGCATGCGAGGATGGCGCCCGAGCCCAGCGCAGAACCTTCGGCGTACGTCTGCCCGTCGGCGGGAGCGGTGAAGGTGGCCTGGGTGTCGCGCACCAGCAGCGCGCCCGCGGCGTCGGAGGGCAGGGACCAGGCGAGGGAGATCTGCCCGTCCTCGGCGAGGGTCTCGCCCCAGGTGGCAGGCGCCGGTCCCAGATCGTCCACGGGGAGCGTCGATCCGTCGTCGGCGCCGGCGGTCGAGGCGGGGCCGGCGAGACCGGTCACCGCCGCAGTGAGGGCGAGCGACGCCCCTGGGGGTGTCGCGGTGTGCGCCTTCGGGGTCAGGCGCAGCTCGTACCGGCCCTCCTTGCCGTCCACCGTGAGGGGCGCGGCGAGGGGGACTGCGACCGTGTCGCTGGCCGGTGACTCGACGCTGCCCAGGACCTGGGCCTTGTCCAGCACCTCGAGCTTCTGGACCGCCGCAGCGGTGCCCGTCCCAAGCTGGACCGTGAGGCCGGTGACCGAGGCGGTCTTCCGGTTGGTCTGCAGCGTGAACTGGTCCACCACCGTGGCCGGCCCGCCCGTGCAGATTCCCGCGGGGGTCGGGTCGGTGCCCGTGCCGAGCTGGACCACGACGGGGCTGGGGAGCATCGCTTTGGACAGCGTCGCGGGGGAGTAGTTGCGGCAGCCGTCGAAGGCGAAGAGGGCGTAGTGGTAGGTGGTGCCGTTGGACACACTGGAGTCGGTGAACGAGGTCCCGGTGCCCACGTAGACGACCTGGGCGCTGCCCAGCGCGTTCCCGACGGCGTAGCCCGTCCCTTCGACGGGGACCGCCGTGACGGGCGAAGCCTCCCGGAGGATCACCACCGTCTCCCCGGCCCCCCGCGTCCAACTCAACACCACGCTGCGGTCGTCCGGGGTGGCCTCGGTGAGCACCGGCGCGGCTGGGGACGCGTTGTCCACGGTGACCGCCGTGCCCTGGAGGTCGGCGAGGACCGCGGGGTTGGTGCAGGCGATGGTGGAGATGGTTCCCTGCACGCTCGCGACCGCGCCGGGAGGCGGCGGCGCCGCGGCCAGCGACAGGGGGACGATGGCGAGCCGGTAGGTCTTCCGGGTGGTGTCGACGGTGATGACGGTGCCGAGCGGAACGGCGACGGTCGCGGAGGCCGGGGCGTTCACCGAGCCGTACACGGTCTTCCCGTCGGCGCTGGTGACGTCGAGGCGCCCCACCGCGAGGTGGCTCCCGGCGGCGAGCCCGACCGTCACCGCGGTGACCGTGTCCGTCCCCGATGAGGTCTGGAGGGAGAACTCGTCGATGACCGAGGCGGTGGCGTCGCCGGGGCAGGCGTCCGAGGCCGCGGGAGCGCCGCCCTCTCCGACGGTGGTGGTGGCGCGAGGGACGAGCGGCCCGACGCCGACGCCAGGGGAGTAGGAGGTGCACGCGTCGTAGGTGAAGAACCGGTAGTGGTAGCTGGTGCCGTTGGCGAGGTCGGTCTGGACGAGCGAGGTCCCGGACCCGACGTACACCACCGACGCGGTTCCCACGGAAGCGCCCGAGGCGAGCGTCTTGCCGTCCTCGAGGCGCAGCGTCCCGGGAATCGCCGCGGTGTCCCGCAGCACCACCACGCCCGTGAACCCGCTGGTGGGGTTCGTCCAGGCGAGGGACAGGGTG
>CAZAIE010001137.1:0-2729 GCA_964485035.1 uncultured Myxococcaceae bacterium
CTCCAGATCCAGTCGGACCTGAAGGCGCTGTGGCGCCTGGGGTTCTTCTCGGACGTGCAGTTGCTGGTGGACGACGGCGACCCGGCCGCGGTCGCGCTCATCGTGCGGGTGGTGGAGAAGCCGGCGGTGCGCACCGTGCAGATCCGCGGGAACACCGAGCTCTCCGAGGACGACCTCAAGGACCTGTTGGAGGTGAAGCAGTTCAGCATCCTCGACCGCGCCGCGGTGAAGCGGAACGCCAAGAAGATCCAGGACAAGTACCTGGAAAAGGGCTACTTCCTCGCCGAGGTCAGCCCGGTCGTCGACGCCCTCGACAACAACGAGGTGGCGGTCTTCTTCGACGTCAACGAGCACGCCAAGGTCCAGGTCAAGCGCATCACCTTCGTGGGGAACAAGAAGGTGCCCGACGCCGACCTACGCGCGGCGATGGAGACCGACGAGGGCGGGTTCCTCTCCTTCATCACCAGCTCCGGGACCTTCCGCGACGAGGTCTTCAAGCGCGACCTGGGCGGCATCCAGGGCGTCTACTACGACCGCGGCTTCATCCATGTGAAGGTGGGCCAGCCCCAGATCGCCCTGAGCGGCGACAAGCGGCTCATCTACATCACCATCCCCGTCACCGAGGGCGAGCAGTACAACATCGGCAAGGTCGACTTCTCCGGGGACCTGCTGGTGACCAAGGAGGAGCTGCAGAAGAAGATCACCGTCGAGCCCGGCGAGCTCTTCAACCGCTCCAAGCTCCAGCGCGACATCATGGCGGTGGCGGACGTGTACTACGACGTCGGCTACGCCTACGCGAACATCACCCCGCAGACCACGGTGGACGCCGACAAGAAGCTGGTCGACCTCACGTTCGACGTCGCCAAGGGCGAGCAGGTCTACATCGAGCGCATCGAGATCGCCGGGAATCACAAGACCCGCGACAAGGTCATCCGCCGGGAGCTGCGGGTCTACGAGGGCGAGCTCTTCAGCGGCAGCGGGCTGCGCAGCTCGCGGCAGCGCGTCACCGCGCTGGGCTTCTTCGAGACCGTGGACATCGCCCAGCGCCGCGGCTCGGCCGACAACCAGATCGTCGTCACCGTGAACGTGAAGGAGAAGGCGACCGGGACCTTCCAGGTCGGCCTGGGCTTCTCGTCCATCGAGAGCTTCCTGCTCACCGCGCAGGTGAGCCAGAACAACGTCTTCGGCTGGGGGCAGACCGTCTCGCTGGCCGCGCAGATCAGCTCGCTGCGCAGCCTGGTCCAGCTCAACTACGTGGACCCGTACTTCCTGGACACCAAGTGGATCTTCTCGTTCAGCTACTACCGGCAGGACCTGGACTACTTCGGCTTCGTCCGGCGCTCCAACGGCGGCGACATCACCTGGGGCTACCACCTGACGCAGGACCTGATGCTGCACCTGGGGTACGCCCTGGAGTCCGTCGAGGTGGAGAAGGGCAGCAGCTCCGGCGGCAATGACGTCCTGCTCTACGGGCAGTTCAGGAACGGCATCACCAGCTCGCTGCGGCTGACCCTGAACTGGGACCAGCGCGACAACCGGCTCTTCCCCACCTCCGGCAACTACCAGAGCCTCTCGGTCGAGCACTCCCCCTCGTGGCTGGGCGCGAGCATCGAGTTCACCCGGGTGACCGCGAACACCCGGTGGTACTTCCCGCTGTTCTGGGGCCTGGTGTTCAAGGCGCAGGGGTCCCTGGGCTTCATCTACGGCGACAGGCTTCCGATCAGCGAGAAGTACTTCGCCGGCGGCATCAACACCCTGCGTGGCTACCAGCTCCGCTCGGTGGCCCCCGCGACGCAGGTGGGCAACGAGGCCTCGGCGGACTCCCCGACCGACCCGTTCCGCATCGGCGGCAACAAGCAGCTCATCTTCAACTTCGAGATCGAGTTCCCCATCTTCGAGAAGGTGGGCATCCGGGGCGTGGTGTTCTACGACGCGGGCAACGTCTACGCCGAGAACGAGACCTACTTCGCTCCGAAGAAGGGTGTCGGTCCCCTGGGGATGCTGCACTCGGTGGGCCTCGGCTTCCGCTGGTTCTCGCCCATCGGCCCGCTGCGCTTCGAGTGGGGCATCCCGCTCACCCGGCGCCCGGGCGACGAGGACTACGTGTTCGAGTTCACGATCGGGAACTTCTTCTAGCCGGGGTCGCGTCGCCTGCCGTCGGGCCGGACCCTCTCGGCTGCATCCGGTGAGCGCCATGAGCGAAACCTCGCGGAACGTGCTGCTGGTCCTGCCGGCGTACAACGAGGAGCAGAACCTGCCTCCGCTGCTGGAGCAGGTCGAGCAGCTCGGACGCGACGCGCCTTCGCTCTCGGTCCGGGTGCTGGTCGTCGATGACGGCTCGAAGGACGCGACTGCCGCCGAGGCCCGGTCTCACGGCGCGGTCCCGGTCGAGCTGATCCCCCACCCGCGGAACCTGGGGCTGGCGGCGGCGTTCCGCACGGGGCTCACCGAAGCGATGAAGCGCGCCCAGCCCCAAGACGCCATCGTGGTGATGGACGCCGACAACAGCCACCTCCCCGCGCAGATCCCGACGCTGCTGCAGGCCCTCGACGCGGGCGCCGACGTGGCCATCGCCTCCCGCTACCAGCGCGGGGCGCAGGTGAAGGGCGTCGCGGCGCACCGGCGGCTGCTCTCGACCGGGATGAGCTACCTCTTCCGCGCGGTGAACCCCATCACCAACGTCCGCGACTATTCGTGCGGCTACCGCGCCTATCGGGCGGGGCTTTTGC
>CAZAIE010001138.1:0-2727 GCA_964485035.1 uncultured Myxococcaceae bacterium
TCGCGAGCGCGCTCGCGATCCGGATCGCTCCGAACGCATCGTTGCACTGACCGACGTCCAAGAGGCGCGGGATACCGCCGATCTCGCCGAACTCCTGCTTGTTGAACCGGTACTTCCCGCAGGCCAACGTGAGGATCACGCTATCCTTGGGCGCCGCCTCGGCGAACTGCGTGTAGTAGTTGCGCCCGCTCTTCGCTCCGTCGCAGCCACCGATGAGGAAGAAGTGCTTGATGGCGCCGCTCTTCACGGCTGAGACGACCTTGTCGGCCACGCCCAGCACCGCCGAGTGTCCGAAGCCCACGGTGATCTTCTGCTCGGGCTCGTCGGCAGCGAACCCCGGGGCCGACAGCGCCCGCTCGATCACGGGAGCGAAGTCCCGGTCCGCGACGTGTCGCACGCCCGGAAAGGCCACCAGCCCGCAGGTGAAGACGCGGTCCTTGTAGGTGTCCTTGGGCTTCTGGATGCAATTCGTGGTGAAGAGGAACGCTCCTGGGAACTTGTCGAACTCCTTCACCTGGTCCTGCCAGGCCCCACCCCAGTTGCCGGCGAGGTGCTTGTACTTCCTGAGCCCGGGGTAGCCGTGGGCCGGCAGCATCTCGCCATGCGTGTAGACGTCGATGCCCTTGCCGTCGGTCTGCTTGAGCAACTCCTCCAGATCCTTGAGGTCGTGGCCGCTGATGAGGATGGCCTTGCCCTTGCGCCCGGTAACCCGAACCTGGACCGGCGATGGGCTTCCGTAGGCGCCGGTGTTGGCGGCGTCGAGCAACTCCATCACCTTGAGGTTGAGCCCGCCAACCTCGAGCGCGAGCGCGAGCGTGTCGTCGACCGTGCCCTTCTCGCCAGCGAGCCGGTCGAGCAATTCGTAGAACTTCGCGTAGACAGCACTGTCTTCCTTGCCCAGCACTGCCGCGTGCTCCGCGTAGGCCGCGGTGCCCTTGAGCCCGAACATCGCCAGGTCCTGCAGCCCCGCGATGTCGGTGCCGACGCGGCTCATGCGACCCTTGATCGAGCCGAGGGCTGCCTGGTCCACGAGCCCGACGAGGTCGGAGGCGGGAACGAATGTCGCTGGACCCTCGAGCTTCTCGGCTTTCTTGTTCGCCCGGTCGCAGGCCGACTCGTAGAGCGAGCGGGCGCGCACGAGGCTGTCGCCCAGACGCCGAATCACTTTCTCGATCCGTTCGGGGTCGAAGCTGACGTTGGTGACTGTGGTGAAGAGCGCGTCGACGAGCGCCCTGCCAATCGCGTCGTCGTGGCTCCCAAGCTGTTGGGCGCGGTGCGCGTACATTGCGACGCCCTTGGCCGCGTAGAGGACCAGATCCTGGAGGACTGAAGTCTTCGGGTCCTTGCCACACACTCCGACCTTGGTGCAGCCCGTGCCGCCGGCGGTCTGTTCACACTGGTAACAGAAGTTCTCCATGGTGTCGTTCCTCTCGTTGATGCTCGCGCCAGAGCGAGGCGCGACCATAGCAATGCCTCACCTGGTTGACAATTACTGAGTGGACACTAAGTTGATGGCTCCCTGCTGGAGACGACATGACCGAGCGCCGTAAGCCCGAGGAACGTCGACGCGAGATCGCAGACGCGGTTCTGAGCATCGTCGCGGAGAAAGGACTCGGCTACCTCACCGCCCTCGAGATCGCTCAGAGGGTTGGCGTCACCGACGCGGCTCTGTTCCACCACTTCAAGAACATGGAGGAGATCCTCCTCGCTGCCATCGGGCGGGTCGAAGATCTGCTGTTCGAGCAGGCGCCTGTCGCCACGGCGGACCCGATGGTGCGCCTGGGAGAGTTCTTCGTCCACCGCGTCGAAGCGATCCACAGGAACCCTGGCGCGGCCAGGCTGATCCTCTCGGACATCTTGCCGCAGCTGGCGCCTCCGGCGGGCGTACGCAAGGTGCGCGAGTTCCGCGCCCGGTCCGTTCGCGCCATTCGTGAGTGTCTCCTAGAGGCGGCGCGAGACGGCGCGCTCGCTCGCGGTATCGAGGTTCCCGATGCCACCGTGGTGGTATTCGGCTCGCTGATGGCCCTCACCCAGGCTCGCGACCTCGTCGCCGACAATGGCTCTGTCGAGTCCCTCGCCGCGCGGGTCTGGGCCGACCTCGAGCGGTTCCTCCGCGGGTCGTAATCCGCCAAGGCAGTCTCTAACCCCCTGGGCCCCACTTCGACGGCGCGCGAGTGTGCAGGACGGCGTCGGCGGCGCTCACCATCTCAGGGAAGCAGAAGGGCCAAAGTCGCTGGCTGATCGTAGCTTCGCCTTCGAAAGGAAAAGTCCATGAAGATCGTTCGTGCAGTCGACGCCGCTGACAAGCCCAATCCCCACGGCGTGAGTGCCAAGCCGCTCCATGACTCCGAGCATGTTGCGGTCGCGCAGATCACCCTTCAACCCGGCCAGTCGCTCAAGCGCCACTCCACTCCCGTGGATGTCTTCTTCTACATCCTCGAGGGGACCGGCAGGGTTGAGATCGGCGATGAGTCCGAGCGGGTAGGGCCAGACATGCTCATCGACAGCCCGGCGAACGTCCCTCATCTGCTGTCGAACGAGGGAACGGGGCCGTTCCGGTTCCTCGTTGTCAAGACCCCAAGGCCGTCCGCGGCGCCGAAGATGTAACCTCATCGCCGTACCCCCGACGGCTTTCCCGAGCACGCGCTTGGGCGACGGCGGAAGTGCGCCTCACCTAACCAATAGGCGTTTGGCGGAGCCGCAGACGAGCGCGAGGTTCACCCGTCC
>CAZAIE010001139.1:0-2726 GCA_964485035.1 uncultured Myxococcaceae bacterium
CTCCGGGCCCATGTACACCGCGTTCTCCGGCAGCGCGATGAAGGCGGCGCCCGCAGCGACGGCCTTCTCGATGAGCGCCAGGGCGGTGCGGACGTTTCCGTCCTTGTCCCCGGTCGACGTCATCTGCAGCGCTGCGGCGAGGAACATGGGTCGGCCTCCCGGCCGGAGTGTTTACCCCGAACCCATTCATGGAGAAAAGGGCGTTCTGGGTTGCTTGTGCCCCGGGCGTCGAATGTGGTAGAGCGCAGCCCACATTTTTCGGCAGCAACGCGAAAAGTGGGCCGGGTGCCCGCTTTTTATTTTGGGAAATGGAATGGTCGTGAAACAGCAAGTCGCCGAAAAGGCTTGGGAAATCGCCGAGCCGATCCTCGCGAACGAAGGCCTCGAGCTGGTCGAGGTGGACTACGTGCGCGAGGGCGGGCGGTGGGTGCTGCGACTGTACATCGACAAGCAGGGCAGCGCAGAGAAGGGCAAGGGCGTCGACCTCGAGGACTGCCAGCGGGCCAGCCACGCGGTGGAGACCGCGCTGGACGTCGCCGAGTTGGTGCCCCACGAGTACTCCCTGGAGGTCTCCAGCCCCGGCATCGAGCGGCCGCTGACGCGCCCCAAGCACTTCGAGCGGTTCCTGGGCCGCAAGATCCAGGTCAAGACCTTCGGGCCGCTCTTCGACCCCCCGCGCAAGAACTTCACTGGGGTTCTGAAGGCCTTCGTGGACGACACCGTGGAGATGGAAGTGGACGGCGCCGGGACCTTCCGGATCTCTCGGAAGGACATCGCCAAGGCGAACCTCGTCGCCGACTGGAACTGAGCAGGTACATAGCGGCGGGCTGGTGCCCTCCGCGTCCGACAACGCGCCGGGCCACGCCCGCCGCGACACGCCAAAAGGAGCTGCCATGCAGCCGCAGGTCAACCTCAACCTCGTCATCGATCAGGTCGCCAAGGACAAGGGGCTGGAGCGCAGCGTCCTGGTGCAGACCCTCGAGCAGGCCATCCTCCAGGCGGCGAAGAAGACCTTCGGCCAGGACCGCAACCTCGAGGCCAAGTACAACGAGGACAAGGGCGTCGTCGAGCTCTCCCAGGCGATCACCATCGTCACCGAGATCACCGACCCGCTGCAGGCGTGCAACCAGCTCACCATGGCCGAGGCGCAGGCGAAGGGCCTCGAGGTGGAGCTGGGCGACGAGCTGGTCTTCGAGATCTTCTACCGCGACGAGGACAACGAGCGGGCCAAGGCCCAGGACGACCAGTACGGCGACATCCTGAAGCTCAAGACCTTCCGCCGCGGGTTCGGCCGCATCGCCGCGCAGACGGCCAAGCAGGTCATCATCCAGCGCACCCGCGACGCGGAGCGCGAGATCGTCTTCAACGAGTACAAGGACCGCAAGGGCGAGATCGTCACGGGCATCGCCCGCCGCTTCGAGCACGGCAACATCATCGTCGACCTCGGCCGCGCCGAGGCGGTGCTGCCGGTGCGCGAGCAGGTCCCGCGCGAGAGCTACCGCGCCGGCGACCGCGTCCAGGCCTACGTGCTCGACGTGCTGCGCGAGTCGAAGGGCCCGCAGATCATCCTCAGCCGCACCTCGGTGCACCTGCTCACCCGCCTCTTCGAGATGGAGGTCCCCGAGATCGCCGAGGCGGTGGTGGTCATCGAGGCCGCGGCGCGCGAGCCCGGTGGCCGCGCCAAGATCGCCGTCAGCAGCCGCGACGCGGACGTGGATCCGGTCGGCGCCTGCGTGGGCATGAAGGGTAGCCGCGTCCAGGCGGTGGTGCAGGAGCTGCGGGGCGAGAAGATCGACATCGTCCCCTGGGACGAGGACCCCGCGCGCTTCGTCTGCAGCGCGCTGGCGCCCGCCGAGGTCAGCCGCGTCCTCATCGACGAGGCCAACCACGCGATGGAGATCATCGTCCCCGACGACCAGCTCTCGCTGGCCATCGGCCGGCGTGGCCAGAACGTGCGCCTCGCGGCGCAGCTCACCGGCTGGAAGCTGGACATCAACAGCGAGAGCCGCGTGAAGGAGATGCGCGAGTTCGCCGCCCGCTCGCTGGGCAAGCTGCCGGGCGTCAACGACCTGCTCATCGAGACGATGTACGCCCACGGCTTCCGCAAGTCGCAGGACGTCGCCGAGGCTTCGCCGGACGTGCTGGCGCAGATCCCCGGCATCGACGTCGCCAAGATCGCCGACATGCAGGCAGCGGCCCGCTCCCAGATGATCGAAGACAGCCAGGAGTTGACGCGCATGGAGGCCGAGCGCGAGGCGGCGCGGCAGGCCGAGGCGCGGCGGCACCCGGATGAGCTGAACCAGAACGAGCGGCTGCTGCGCGTGCGCGGCGTCGGGGAGAAGACCATCGAGCAGCTGGCCACCGGCCACTACGCGACGGTTGAGGCCCTGGTGGCCGAGCAGGACCTGATGAAGCTCGCCGACTCGACCGGCATCGGTATCAAGAAGGCCCGGCAGATCAAGGCCGCCGCCGAGAACTACCTGGTGGAGGAGGGCAAGCTGCGCGAGGAGCTGAACGCCGAGCGTACGGCTCTGGGCCAGCCCATCCCCCCGCGGCAGAATCTCGCGGCCCCGGCGCCGAAGGCCGAGGAGCCGGCCGAGGGCCAGGCCTGAGGACGCTGGTGGGTTTTGGGGACCGGGCGCGAAGGCGCGCCCGGGTAGGGAAGGACCGGGGTCATGGCCCGGAGGAGCATGGAAGTGGCGGAGCCGGTTCGCACTTGCATCGGC
>CAZAIE010001140.1:0-2724 GCA_964485035.1 uncultured Myxococcaceae bacterium
GTGGTGCCCTGGCCCTCGACGCTCTCCAGGCAGGCGTCGCCACCGTGCGCCTCGGCGACCCTGCGGACGAACGCGAGCCCCAGCCCGCTCCCGGCGGCGCGGGTGGTGAAGAACGCGTCGAAGGCGCGCTCGACGAGGCGCGCGTCCATTCCGCGGCCGGTGTCCTTCACCGAGAGATGGACGAAGCGGCCGCCGTCGCACGTCTCGGTCTTGAGGGTGACGGTTCCTCCCGAGGGCATGGCCTCGAAGGCGTTGCGCACCAGGTTCTCGAGCGACACGGCGACCAGGTCCGGGTCGATGGGCACCAGCGGCAACCCCTGCTGGAGTTCCCGCGCGACCGTGACGCCGGCCGGCGCGGCGAGCGCCTGGGCGCAGAGCACGCGCTCGACCAGGGCGTTGAGGTCCTGGGGTCCGCGTCGGGGCTCGAGGCGTCCCAGCCGCTGGTAGTCGGCGATCACGCGCTCCATCCGCGCAGCCTGGTCGAGGATGAGCTGCAGGTAGTCGGGGCCCCCAGGGGGCGGAGGGGCCGGCCGGGCACGCTGTTCGATCAGCAGTTGCGCCGCTCCGCGGAGGGCGGCGAGGGGGTTGCGCAGGTCGTGGGCCATCTGCGCGCTGAACTGACCCAGTGTCGCGTGCCGGTCCAGCAGGCGGCGCCGCGCGGCCGCGGTCGAGGCGATGGCGACCAGCGCCGGGACGAAGGCCAGCGCCGAGGTGGCTCCGGCGACGATGAACAGCGTCAACTCGCCCCCGAGCCACTGGAAGGCGAGCAGGTGCACCAGGGCCAGCAGCAGGCTGGCCGCCGCCGCGCCCGCGGCCAGGACCCAGGGCAGGTGCGGGGAGAGGAGCCCGCTGCGCAGCACCAGCGCCGTGAGGACCAGGGTGGCCAGCAGCGTGCCGAACGGCCCCAGTCGCGGCGCGCCGAGCCCCACGTTCGCGAGCAGGTCGAAGATGTTCCCCACTGCCCCGAGCGTGAAGGCCCCCAGCACGAGCAGCGTCCGCAGCCGCTCGGGAGGGCAGGCGCGCAGGTGCAGCAGCAGGTCCCGCGTGGCCAGGGGGATGACCACGGCGGCGCCCACGCCCAGCGCGAGCGCCCAGGCAGCCGAGCCCGCGAAGTCCTGCGCGTCCCGAAGGCCGAGGAAGGCTGCGGCGGAGGCGAGCGCCAGCGCCCCGTACCAGCTCCAGGCGGCGAGCAGCGGCAGGCGCAGCGCCCGCCTGCGGCCGGTGAAGGCGAGGACGAACTGCAGCGCCAGCGGCGCGAGCAGCGAGGCGGTCACCGAGTCCAGCCAGATCCACTCGGGGCCGTCCGTGAGCCGCCCGCCCGCGTCGGCCGCGTTCATGGCGAACAGGTCCAGCGAGAGGAGCGCCAGCGGCAAGGCGAGCGGACTCGCGTCGCGGCCGGCGGAGAGCAGCCGCACCAGCGCCACGCAGGCGAGGGCGAGCTGGCCCAGGCACGCGGCCAGGGTCACCCACTCCGCGGCGGAGACGGTGCCCATCGCGTCACTCGACCCCGAACTCCCGGAGCTTGTTGTAGAGCGTGCGGCGCCCCACGCCGAGCATGCGCGCCGCCACGGTCCGGTTGTCCCGGGAGCGGCGCAGCGCGTCGAGGAGAGCCGCCTTCTCCGCCTCGCGGCGCTGCTCGGGGAGCGTGGGAGGCGAGGCGGACGCGGCGCCGTTGGCCGGGGACGCGGCGACCGTCGGGAGCCCCGTCGGGGCCTGCCGCGCCAGCTCGCGCCCGGTGATCGCCGCGTCGATGGTCGGGCTCTCGGACATCACCACCAGGCGCTCCACGAAGTTCTGGAGCTGGCGCACGTTGCCCGGCCAGGGCTGCTGGGCCAGGAGTGTCAGGGCGTCCTCGGTGAGCGTCGCCTCGGGCCGCCCGTTCGCCGCGCCCAGCCGGCGGCAGAGCTCGGTCGCCAGCTCCTCCACGTCGCCCGGGCGCTCGCGCAGCGGGGGCAGGCGGATGGTGATGACGTCGAGACGGAAGAGCAGGTCCTCGCGGAAGGTGCCCGCGGCCACCATCGCCTCCAGGTCGCGGTGGGTGGCGGCCACCAGGCGCACGTCCACCGGGATGGGGTGCGTCCCGCCCAGGCGCTCCAGCTCCCGCTCCTGGATGACCCGCAGGAGCTTGATCTGGATGGGCATGGGCACGTCGCCCAGCTCGTCCAAGAAGAGCGTCCCTCCCGCCGCCAACTCCACCCGGCCCGGCTTGCGCGCGACGGCCCCGGTGAACGCCCCCTTCTCGTGGCCGAACAGCTCGCTCTCCAGCAGGGTCTCGGGCAGTGCCGCGGCGTGGACCGCGACGAAAGGCCCCGCGTGGCGCGTGCTCCGCTCGTGCACCGCGCGCGCGGCCAGCTCCTTGCCGGTCCCGCTCTCCCCGCGCAGGAGCACGCTGGCCTGGCTCCGCGCAGCCCGGGTGAGCAGCTCGTCGCACTCGCGCATGGCGCGGGAGGTTCCGAGCATCGCGTGGCCGGCCAGCGCCGGGGGGAGCCGGGGTGCGCGCGACTCGGCGTGGCGGGCGGTGGCCGCGGCCTTGCGGACCACGAAGAGCAGCTCGTCGCGGTCGAAGGGCTTTTGCACGAAGTCCGCCGCGCCGCGCTTCATCGCCTCCACCGCGGTGGACACCGTGCCGTGCGCGGTGAGCATCACCACCGCGGTCTCCGGCCACTGCTCCTTGATGCGCCCCAACAGCTCCAGGCCGTCCATGCCCGGCATCCGCAGGTCGGC
>CAZAIE010001141.1:0-2723 GCA_964485035.1 uncultured Myxococcaceae bacterium
GCGGGCACGTGCCCGCGGGTGCCCGAGGTGGACGGGTGGATCAGCGCGGCCCGCGACGCCTTCCGCAAGTCGCTCTTCGACGACCTGAACCTGGCCAGCGGTCTGGACGCACTCACCGGGCTGCTCGAGCGGGCCGGGGAACTGCAACGTGACGGACGCCTCGGCAAGGAGGACGCGGCGGCCATGTTCCAGGCCCTGCGCGAGATGGACCAGGTGCTGTCCATCCTGCCGGGGTAGGCAGTGGAGTGAGGGCGGCGAAGCAGCTATAGCTATGCTCATGCCGCCCAAGACGAGTCATGGTGCAGTTCCCACCCCGTATGCGGTCGAAGCGGCGTGCCGTGCGCTCGGCGAGCGCATTGCCGTCGCCCGCAAGCGCAGGCGACTGACCCAGAAGGACCTGGCCAAGAAGGCCGGGCTGTCCGCGTTCACCATCATACGGGTGGAGAAGGGGGTGCCCAGCACCGAGCTCGGCTCCGTGGTGCGGGTGCTCTGGGCGATGGGCCTCGACGGCGCGATGGGCTTGCTGGCGGACACCACGAACGACCAGGTAGGCGAGGCGCTGGAGCGAGCGCGCCTCCCGAAGCGCGTGTCCCGACGGAAGAAGGGGGGACTCGATGACGACTTCTGAGCAGGGGTGCTTCGTCTTCATCCAGCTGCCGGGGGGGCTGATGTCGTTTGCGGGAGGTTGACGCAGCGACTCGCCGCACGCCGACTCCCGTTCGGTCCGTGGACCGTCGGGGCCTGGCGTTGGTGATCGGGCGGCTGGGAAGGTGGGCGAATCGCGGCAACCTGCTCTCGGAGTCGGCGCGGTTCGGGTTCACCCGCGAGGAGGCCGCAGAGGTCATCGAGGCGCAGAAGCAGGTGGTCGCGACCCGATGGCGGGACGGAGGCGGACCTCGCCGCGGTGGGCCCCGCCTTCTGCTATCCCGGCTTCGACTACGAGTGAGCAGACTCTGACTCACCCGCGCCCGAACACCAGCAGCGTGAACACCACCGCCGCGGCGAAGCCCGCGAGGTCGCCGAGGATGGCCGCGGCCACGCCGTGCCGGAACCTGGTGATGCCCACCGCGCCGCAGTACACCGCCAGCACGTAGAAGGTGGTCTCGGTGCAGCCGCCCATCACCGAGGCGAGCCGCCCGGTGTACGAGTCCGGCCCGTGCGTGTTGAGGATGTCCGCGAGCACGCCGCGCGAGGCACCGCCCGAGAGTGGCCGGACGATCATCAGGGGCAGCTCGGCCGCGGGGATGCCGATCTTCTCGCTGTACGGTCCGAGCCACCCGGTGATGACGTCCATGGCGCCCGAGGCGCGGAACGCCCCGATGACCGCGAGGATGCCCACCAGGTACGGCATGATCCGCACCGCGACGTTGAAGCCGTCCTTGGCGCCCTCGATGAAGGCCTCGTAGACCTTCACCTTCTTCGCCGCCGCGTAGACGGGGATGCCCACGATGAAGAGGGCGATGGCGTAGCTGGCGACGTTCTGCACGACCTGCTGGAACACGGATGCTCCTACGCTGCGGGCGGCTGGTCCGCGGCGGGCGCCTTGTCGGGGGCCTGCTCGAACTGGCGACGGAAGTAGGGGACGCGCGAGAGCAGCTTCACCATCACGATGGACACGGTGAACGCGACCCCGGTGGCCATGAGCGTGGCCGGGAGGATGGAGTAGGGGTCCTGGGACTTCGCGGCCAGCCGCAGGTTGATGATGCCCACCGGAATCAGGGACATCCCCGCGGTGTTCATGGCCACCAGCAGCGCCTGCTCGTCGCTGAGGACTCCCTGCTTGGGGTTCAGCTTGTCCAGCTCCTCCATCGCCTTGATGCCCATCGGCGTCGCGGCGTTGTCCAGGCCCAGCGCGTTGGCGGCGATGTTGATGGCGATGGCCGAGAGCGCGGGGTGGTCCTTGGGGACCTTGGGGAAGAGCAGCCGCAGCACCGGCGCGACGACGCGGGCGATGACGTTCACGAGGCCGCTCTTCTCGGCCACCTTCATCAGGCCGAGCCAGAAGACCATCACCCCCACCAGCGAGAGGGCGACCTCGACGGCGACCTGGGCCTGCTTGAAGGTGCCGGAGTTGAACTCGGAGACCTTGCCGCCGCCCACGGCGAAGACGAAGGCGGACACCAGGAGGAGAAACCAGAGGACGTTCACGTGTTCGATTGTAGGATTGCCCCTCTCGCCCGCAAGAAAACGGCCCGGAGCCTGCCCATGAAGCGCCTCTGCCTCGTCGCCCTCCTCCTCGCCAGCGCCTGCTCCGCCCCCGTCCAGGCCGCCGCGCCCGCCCCGGCGTCCTCCACCGTCCGCGCCCGGGAGCCGCTCCCGCTCATCCTCACCGTCGCCCGCCCCAAGGGACAGGAGTGGATGGGCCTGTACGTCCTGGGCAAGAAGGCTGGCTGGGCCTGGTCCGAGGTCCGCGAGGGCACCCTCGACGGCAAGCGGGCCATCGTCTCCACCAGCCACGTCACCCTGCGCGCCTCGGTGGGCGGGGCGGAGATGGTGCGCAACGTCCGCGACGAGCGCTTCTACGAGTTCAAGGACGGCGGCCGGTTGCTCGCCCTGCGCCAGGAGAAGCACGGCGACGGCGGCGACGAGGTCCTCCTGGTGCGCTGCACCCCCGAGGCCTGCCAGCTCACCCGCAAGCGCCCGGGGCTGCCCGACGAGGTCCGCGCGCTGCCGGCGACCGGGGAGACGGTGGAGCACGCCGACGCCGCCCGCATCGTCGCCGC
>CAZAIE010001142.1:0-2718 GCA_964485035.1 uncultured Myxococcaceae bacterium
GGGTCGACCAGGTGGACTGGACCGGGTGGACGCAGGGTCTTGGAATGATTGGGGTTCTTGGGAGTGCTTGGCCTGGCGGCTACTGCACCTTGGGCAGCAGCTGCTCCAGGGCTTCTTGCTGCGTGGTCGCGCCCAGGGCGGCCTCGCGCGTGATGCGCCCAGCCCGGACCAGCTCCGCGAGCGCGGCCTCCAGCGTGACCATGCCCTCTTCCGCGCCGATCTCCATCTGCGTGGCCAGCTGCTGCGGCTTGCCTTCGCGGATGAGCGAGGCCACGGCGTGGTTCACCGCCAGCACCCCCACCGCCGGGACCAGCCCGCCGTCGGTGCTGGCAACGAGCTGCTGCACCACCACGTACCGCAGCACCGAGGCCAGCTGAGACCGCACCGCCGCACGGTCTGCCTCCGGCGCCGCGTGGATGACCCGCTCGACCGCCCCCGGCGCGCTGCCCGCGTGGATCGTCGAGAGCACCAGGTGCCCGGTCTCGGCCGCGGTCAGCGCCAGGGAGATCGTCTCGGCGTCGCGCAGCTCGCCCAGGAGGATGACGTCCGGGCTCTCGCGCAGCGCCGCGCGCAGGCCGTCCGCGAAGCTGCCGAGGTGCGCGCCCAGCTCCCGCTGGTGCACCACCGCCCGGGCCGGCGGGAAGACGTACTCGATGGGGTCCTCGAGCGTGAGCACGTGGCAGGCGCGCGCCTGGTTCACCTCCTGGAGCAGCGCCGCGAGGCTCGTCGACTTCCCCGAGCCCGTGGGCCCCGCGAAGAGCACCAGCCCGTGCGCCGGCTCCACCACTCGCCGCAGCGTCCGGGGCAGCCGCAGCTCCTCGAGCGTGGGCACGGTGTCCCAGATGGGCCGCAGCACGGCGGTCAGCCCGCCCTGGTGCCGGAAGAGGTTCACCCGGAAGCGGACCGGACGGTCTCCATGCGGCCGCGGGTACTCCAGCGCCAGGTCCGCGCTCCCGGTCCGGGCCAGCCGCTCCCGGCGCTCCGGCCCCAGCACGGTCTCGAACGCCGCCGCCAGCTCCGCCTCGTCGACGACTGGTCCGGCGAGGGGCACGACTTCTCCGCGCAGCTTGAGCACCGGCTCCCGACCCGAGGCCACCAGGAGGTCCGAGGCCCGCCGCTGCACCGCGGTCTCCAGCAGCGGCGCGAGCAGGAGCAGCGCCTCCGACGCGCTGCCTGGGGCCGCGGGGATCGCGGGTGGCTCCGTCCTGGCCGGCTCCGGCCTCGCCTCGGCCGGACGGCTCGGGGAGCGCAGCGCGCCGCGCCGGATGACCAGCCGCAGCCGCCCCGACTCCAGCCGCGCCTTCACCACGAAGGTCCCGGAGCGCGCCGAGCGGTGCTCCGCCTCCACCGGCTGATCAGGCGCCAGCGCGGCGCGCACCTCCGGGGCCAGCAGCTCCGCGAAGAAGCCGTTCACCGTGGCCTCGTCCAGCGGCGGCATGGTCAGCGAGCGGTCGCGGCCTCCCAGGAGCGAGGGCGGCTCGCCGGGAACCAGCACCAGGCCGTCGGCGCGGCGCAGCTCCAGCAGGCCGAGGAGGGAGTCGAGGGCGCTCATGTGCGGTCCTTTCGCGTGGCGGGAAAACCCGCTCCCGTCCGGCGATGTTCCAGGCCCGCAAAAGACCTGGGGCTCAGCCGGGCGGGCGCCCGTGCGCCTGCTGGAGCAGCTGCGTGAGCTCCGGGGCGTCCTGCAGCGAGGCGAGGTCCGGGTCGCCGCGGAGCTGGTCCGGGTCGTCGAAGCCCGCCTCCACCGCGCGGGCCGGTAACCGCGCCGAGGCGCTGGCCTGGCTCGCCCGCGCGTGCGCACACCCGGCGAAGAAGGCGTCGCGGGGCGCGGCTCCCTGCTCGAAGGCGCTCTGGTAGTGGCGGGCGGCGTGGCCGAAGGCCCCCTGCGCGTAGGCCACCTCGCCCAGCGCCAGCTCGCGGGCTGCGGGCCGGGGCCAGGGGAAGCGCTCGGTGACCGAGAGGGCCTCGGTGTGCCGGCCGGCCGCGGCGAGCACCCGCACCGCCAGCGCCGCCGAGGTCTCCGAGGGCTCCACCTCCACCGCGCGCAGCGCGTACGGCGAGGCGCGGTTCGGCTCCTCGATGGCCTCCAGCACCATGGCCCAGGTCAGCGCGCGCGCCGACTCGGGCGGCTCGCTGCGCTCGAGGTGGGTCAGCGCCTCGCGGAAGTTGGCGCGGGCGAGGGCAGACCAGGCCAGGAGATCGCGCGCGGCGTTGCGCGCCTCCGGGTCGGGC
This sequence comes from uncultured Myxococcaceae bacterium, assembly GCA_964485035.1. Classification (GTDB taxonomy): domain Bacteria; phylum Myxococcota; class Myxococcia; order Myxococcales; family UBA5297; genus CAZAIE01. The sequence goes on from CAZAIE010001142.1 coordinate 2,233, forward strand.
GCCTGGTCCAGGACCAGCGCCGCCAACCGGTGCGCTCGCGCCTCGTCTCCCGAGCGCAGCGCGTCCCAGCCCTGCTGCAGCGCCCCGCCGATGGTGATGAGCCCCGGGTCGGTCGTCTCGGGCTGCTCGCCGGCCCGCGAGTAGGCGTAGAAGTTCTGGAAGGCGAGCAGCGCGAAGAGCACCGCGGCGAAGGAGAGGCCCAGCAGCGCCAGGAGGCCCGTCGCCAGGACGCCGATGAGGCCGCTCACGAGCAGCGCCGTGCGTCGATGGCTGGGGCCGAGCACGCTGAGCAGCACGTGGCCGCCGTCGAGCGGAGCCACGGGGATGAGGTTGATGATGCCCCAGCCGAAGTTCACCCAGAGCAGGCTCTGCGCCAGCTCGGCCCAGGCCCCCGTCGGCTTCGCGAGCAGCGTGACCAGCGCGGCGAGTCCTCCCAGCAGGAAGCCCGCGAGGGGGCCGGCCAGCGAGACCGCGACGTCCTGCGGG
>CAZAIE010001143.1:0-1380 GCA_964485035.1 uncultured Myxococcaceae bacterium
TCCACGGCGTCTACCAGCGACTCGGGGGCCGGGGACTCGAGCAGGGCCGAGAGCTCCTCGTGGCCGTCGAGGACGAAGCCCGCGAGGTCCACCTTGAGGCGGCGGAAGGGCTCGAGCGGCAGCACCGCGGCGCCAGTCGTGCGCGCGGACGGGCGGTGGCGCGGTGGGCCCTCGGTGGAGGGGAGGCGCTCCCGCAGGTCGGGGAAGGCGCTGGTCTCGGTGCCCAGGCCGAGCAGGCCGTTGGGCGGCGGCCACTCGGAGGCGCCGGTCCGGTCCAGCACGCCCAGCGCCGCGTCGGCCAGGTGGGGATCGAACTGGGTTCCCACTGCCGAGCGCAGGCGCGCCATCGCCTCGGAGTGGGGCAGGCCCAGGCGCCACGGGCGCGCGCTGCGCAGGGCGTCGTAGGCGTCGGCGTAGGCGAGGATGCGCGCCGCGAACGGGATGGCGTCACCGCGAAGCCGCGCGGGATAGCCCCGACCGTCCCAGTGCTCGTGGTGCGCGGCGGCGTCGGCGGCGAGCGGAGCGAAGGCGCGGACGGAGGCCAGGACCCGGGACGTCGCCTCGGCGTGGCGGTGGACCTGCTCGTGCTGCTCGCTGCTCAAGGGACCTGGTCGTGACGTCAGCCCGCGCGGGATGACAGCCATGCCCACGTCGTGGAGCAGCCCCAGGACGATCAGGTCCCAGTCGGAGGTCGCGGACCCGCACGCGGCTGCCTCGATGCGTCGGGAGAGCAGCGTGACCCGCCAGGCGTGTCCCTGGTGCCAGTCGTGCTTGCCGTCGGAGGTGCGGGCGAGGAGCCAGACGAGCTGGCCGAAGGCGCGCTCCGGACGCTCGGCGTGCAGCGCCGCGGGGGCGAAGGCCGCGCGGCCAAGGCGGTCGGCGAGCACCTCGTCGTCGTAGAGGTCCAGGAACGTGGCCGGGGACCGGTCGAGCAGCGAGAGCCCGGCCTCGCAGAGGTCGGCCGGCCAGGCCCTGCCCGATAGCTTCTGCAGCGCGCGGCGGGCCGAGGCGAGGCGGGCGGCGGCGGGCGCCTCGCGCAGCTCTGCTTCGATGGCGTCCGCGAGACCCACTACCAGCGACTCGGGGGCGATTGCCTGGTCCTTGAGCCCACGCGGGAAGCCACGGCCGTCGAGGCGCTCGTGGTGCTCGGCCACGGTGCGCGCGATGGACGCGAAGAGGGGCAGCGGGCGCAGCAGCGCCGCGCCGTCCTCGGCGTGGCGCCGGGCGCCGGGGTCGAGGAAGCCCAGCGCCGCGTGGTGCACCACGTGGTCGGGAAGACCGAGGCCTCCGACGTCGTGCAGCAGGCCCGCGAGCGTGACCGAGCCGCGGTCTACCTGCCGGTCCCAGGCGCGGGCGAGGTCGCCGGCGAGGAGGCCGACG
>CAZAIE010001143.1:1390-2717 GCA_964485035.1 uncultured Myxococcaceae bacterium
CGCGGGCTGCGTGTTGGTGCTTGTCGTCGCCGTCGAGGTCGAGCACGAGCGCGATGGCGCGCACCACCTCCTCGAAGAGGCGGGTCGACTCGGCTTTCCCCCCCGGCACCAGGATCCTGGGCGCGGGCACGGTGCGGCTCCTCTCAGGGGACGCGGCAGTTGTCGGGGACCTGCGAGGGGCCGCAGGGGAGCTGGTCGATCCAGTCGATGAAGCGCTTCACCATCGCCGGGCCCTTGAAGATCGCGCCGTGCTGCGGGGCGATGGTCTCGAGGTCCAGCGTGCGCGCCATCGCCGCCCACTTCTTGAAGACCTCGGGCGAGGGCATGTAGCGGCGGTGGAAGCCCTCCATCTCCTTCACGTGGGCGTCGAAGTCCTCGACGAAGGGCTGCGGGGCTGCGGGCGAGGCGCCGAGGTCGCCGGAGTAGAGGATCTTCGCGACCGGGTCGTAGACCTGGAAGTTGCCGGGCGAGTGCAGGAAGTGGGCGGGGATGAGCTTCAACTCCACGCCGCCGAGGACGATCTTCCCGCCCGCGTCGGGGATGGGCTGGATGCGCTTGATCACCAGCGAGTCGATGCCGAAGTGCGGGATGAACCGCATCCAGATCTCGGAGAGGTAGGCCTGCGCGTCGGTGGTGAGGAGCCAGCCGTTGGCCGAGGCGATGATGTCCGGGTCCTGGTGGGAGAAGAAGAGGTGCTTGAGCTTCACCGGCGGCAGGTGCGGGCTCATCGAGGCGAGGAGCTTGGTGTAGACCTTGTGCCCGCCGGGGTCGAGGAGCAGGCCCTCGCCGTTGTGGATCACCAGGTGCTGGTTGGCCTGCACCATGGCGCCTTCGGTGAGGTCCTCGAACATCACGTTGCGGTGATCGTCGCTCTGGAAGAGGAGCTTCATTCGCGGTCCGGGTCGTGTGGGGTGGGCGGAGCGGCTCAGGCGGCGAGCGCCTTGCGGACGTCTTCGGCAGCGCGCGACGAGTCCAGGAAGATGAGGCCGAGCTTGGCCTCCTTGCGGGCGAGCGCGAGCAGCACCGCGTGGGGACCGGCCTGCATGATGAGGACGTAGCCCTGGGCGCCGCGCACGAAGAGCTGCTCGACCGCACCGCGGCGCAGCTCGATGGCCGTGCGCGTGGCGATGGAGAGGATGGCGGCGCTCATCGCGGCGATCTGCGCTTCCTCCAGGCCCTGCGGGAGGTGGCTCGCGATGATCAGGCCGTCCACCGAGACGACCGCTGAGGCTTCGATGTCGGGGGACGAGGACTGCAGGTTGGTCAGCGCGCGGTTGAGGGCCTCGGTGCGGGACATCAGGGCAGCTCCTTGGTGGCGGTGTCGGGT
>CAZAIE010001144.1:0-2716 GCA_964485035.1 uncultured Myxococcaceae bacterium
CTGGCCGTGCCACTGGTCGCGGTGCTGGGAGCCCGTGAGCAGGAGCGGCGGTCGCTGAGCCTGCGAGGCCGGGACGGCGCCTCGACCGAGCACCCGCTCGAGGAGGGTCTGGCCCGCGCGCTCGAGGTCTGTCGCCCTCCGGGCTGACCCGGCTGGGACCCCGCGGACGGGCCGTCCGCGGGGTCTCTTCAGCCGTCCAAAACGGGTCCGAGCGAACGATTTCGCACGGCCGCGCGGACACTTGGGCGACGCCCATGCCGATGTTGGCCATCCCCGCACCGTTTCTGCTATGTACGCCCCACCGAAACGTGCGCGGGTGCACGTCGGCCAAGGAGAAAGACAATGGCGAACAAGATCTCTGAGGAGTGCATCAACTGCGGTGCGTGCGAGCCCGAGTGCCCCAACCAGGCCATCTCGCAGGGCGACAGCACCTTCGTCATCGACCCGGCCAAGTGCGATCACTGCGCCAAGTCCGGCGGCGACGAGAAGTGCAAGGCCGTCTGCCCGACCGACGCCATCTCCAAGGCGTAAGCAGCACCCTTCCCTTCCGCCGGACCAGGGCCCCTCGTGCGCGCCCTGGTCCGGTTTTCGTTTTCGGTCCAAAGAACCCTGCCGCCTCGGCAGTCGCTTCGTGTGCTCTCGCGCCGCTGATCTCCCGAGACGTTCCGGTTCGCAGCAGGTAGTAGAGCCTGGACACCTCCCGAGGACTTCGCGATGCCCCTCCCGAGCCTGTTCTCCCGAATCGCCCTCGCCCTCCTCTGCACCACCCTCCCGTCGCTCGCCGCCGCCGACGGACCGACCCGCTGGACCGTGGCCCGGCCCGCGCCGCTCACCGCCGAGCCCGAGGCGAAGGACCCCCAGCCGTTCGCGACGCTCCCTGTGGGAACGGCGGTCGAGCTGACCGCGCACCGGTCCGAGCAGGTCCAGGTCCGCACCGCGGACGGGACGCTCGGCTGGACGCGCTGGCGACACTTCAAGGAGGCGATGAAGGCGGAGGTGACCAGCGACACGGAGTTCTTCGCCGAGGTCCGCGAGAAGTCCGGGGTGCGCACCGGCCAGGTGCTGGCCCGGCTCCAGGTCGGCGACCAGGTGGAGATCCTCGACCCGGACATCACGCGGTACCTGGGCCGGGTGCGGCGCGACGGGAAGGTGGGCATCGCCTCCGTCTCGCGCATGCGCCCCGCCGGCGGCATCCCCGCGCCCGCGTGGCGCGACCCCATCGAGCGCTGGTTCCACGCCGACCATCTGCGCTCGCTCCCCGGCAGCGATCCCGCACAGCTCGCCGCACGGCTCGGCCCGCCGCTCTGGGCCCGCACCTCGGCGAAGGTCTTCTACCCCGGCGTGGTGCTGGTCGACGGCGGGCGCGTCTTCCGCGGGCTCGAGGTCGCGATGGCCGGCGGGGTGGCCGCCTCGTTCCAGGGCGCGGGCAAGTCCTCCTCGCGCTGGGTCGAAACCCTGCCGCTGGCCCAGCGTGTCCGGTCGTGGGACCTCGCGGCGCCGCTCGCCTGGCACGCGAGCCTGAGCCCGTTCCGTGACGACCTGGACATCCCTCCCGGGGGACGGCGCCTGGGCCTGCGACTCCTGTGGCTGGTGCTGCTGCTCGCCGGGCTGCTGGTGCCGGCGGCCGCGGTCCTGTGGCTCCCGCTGGCGTGGAAGCACCTGAAGCCGCTGGACAACTCGTTGGTCGTGGGGCTCGGGGCGCTCACGATCTTCCCGCTCGCCTATGGCGGCCTCTTGCTCTTCTCGCTGCACCTCGCCCCCGGGCTGTGGGTGCTCCACCTGCTGGCGGCGGTGGTCCTCGCCTTCGCCGGCATGGCCACCCTCTCCCAGAGCGTCGAGAGCGGACGCTGCCCGCACTGCCACGCGGTGGTCGAGCTGATCGACTCGAACATCCGGCTGGAGTCCTTCGCCGAGCACGACGAGATGCGCACCCGCGACGTGAAGGTGGGCGAGGTCCACCGCGTGGAGAGCTACAAGGACGCCGCGGGGGTGGAGCACGTCACCCGCCGCGAGCGGCTGCGCGACCTCACCGAGGAGCAGCAGTACAAGATCATCGTGGGGACGAAGAGCTTCTCGGGGACGCGCAGCTGCCCCGCCTGCCGGACGCGCTGGGGCGTGGAGTGGAAGGTGCGCAGCGAGCGGGCGGGCTAGCCGTCGCACTCCTGCCGCTCGCGCGCCCGATCGGCATAGGGGGTGACGGGGCAGTCGTCCCGTCATCCCCCTGCCACACCACCGGACATGCGGGTCCGCATCCGGCGGTTCGGTTGGTTGAGGTTCAGCAGGACAGCCTCGGCAGTCCCAGCTTGTCGTAGTAGCGAGTGTTGAGCACCGTGTTCACCAGCTTGCCGCTATTCGCCCACCATCGCCGGAGGTACTTGGCCACACGGGCGGCCACGTCCTCCGCGGCACCGAGCTTCCGCAGCTCTCGATAGGCCGTCGTCCCGCGCTTCCACTGCTTGAGTTGCAGGACTCGAAGCTTGCGGCGAATCCAGCCGTCGAGGTCGGCGAGCACCCCGGGCGTCTGGGTCTTCCCGAAGTAGGCCTTCCAGCCCGCCAGGTAGGACCGCAGCTCCGCGATGACCGCCGTGACGCTTCGTCCGCCATTCCGGGACGTGATCCCCCGGACGCGCTCCTTCAGCTTCTCGAGGGCCTTGGGCGCCACTGTCTGGCGTCAACTACTCTTCCCCATCAGCGACAACTATTTCTCCCCATCCCG
>CAZAIE010001145.1:0-2713 GCA_964485035.1 uncultured Myxococcaceae bacterium
CGAACCTGGCACCGGGACCTCGAACCTGGCACCAGGCCCTCCCGAACCTGGCACCAAGGACGCAACCTCAGTCATTTCAACGGGTTGCGCGCAACACTCCGGAATCAATCAGTTTTCTCTGGATGCAGGCACTAGCCCGCAGAGTCCTCAAGCGCCCTTGGAGTCTCGAAAAAACCAGTAATTTCAGTATATTGAAAGGATGGAAAGAATGCCTCAGGACGGCACCTGGGAGGCCGCAGGAGGCCCTAGGAACGGCTGAGATTCTCCAGGCCTGTTAAAGCCCGCATGGCCCTGGACCATGTGCTCCTGGATGCCTCCGCGGCTCCCAAAAGCGATTTCTCGCGTCTGAACACGGCAGGCGGAGGTCTCGGAAGCGCCTTCGTGACGAAAGTCACGGATGACGCCACTCGGGTCTTGGTGCCAGGTTCGGATTCCCACTGGTGCCACGTTCGGATGCCAACTGGTGCCACGTTCGGATGCCCACTGGTGCCAGGTTCGGATTCCCGCTGGTGCCAGGTTCGAAGCTCGCTGGTGCCACGTTCGGATGCCCACTGGTGCCAGGTTCGAGAGTCCAAGTCACCGAGTCATCGCGCCTCGCCGAGCGCCCGCGCCATCGCCTCCAAGTGCTCGTCGCGCAGGTCCTGGTGGACGTGCAGTCCGAGCACGGTCCGCTTCAGTTCGGCGGCGTGCGGATGCTCGGCCCAGGGCACGGACGAATGGAAGAAGCCCCACCAGAGGTGGCTGTCGATGCCCTGGTCCCAGAGCCGCGCGTGCAGCCGCTGCCGGTCCTCGACCACCAGCGGCAGGAAGAGCGGACAGACCTTCGCGGGCAGGTCTGGAAGCAGCGGCCGGAGCCCGGCCCTCTTCACCGCCTCCAGCAGGAACGCGTAGTTGCGCCTGCGGCTCGCGACGATGCCCTCCCAGTCCTGTCCCGCAAGCCGCCTGCGCGAGAACCCGGAGATGCCCCACTGTGCGGCGTTGGCGTGGAAGACGTAGTCGTTCGGGTGGATCAGCGCGTCGTCGCCGCGGTGGAGCAGCCGTCGTGCGGCGTAGAACCCTCGCTTCGACTGTCCCGCCAGCCGGGCCGAGCTGCGCACCGAGCTGCGCACCGCCGACCACGCCAGCGCCCCGGCTCGCGGCGTGCTGGTCTCCGCGAGCAGCTCCGCCGCTCGATAGAAGATCGACCAGCGGTTGGGCGCCTTGCCCGGACGCGGCAGGACCCTGCCCGCGACCCGCAGCGCCCCGCCATCGGGAATCCCCAGCGTCTTGCGCAGACTGAACACCGCGAGCTCGCCCCGTGCTCCCAGCGGCGCGCCCTGCTCCGACCGGCTCAGCAGCGCGTGCGCACAGTCCTCCAGCAGCAGCGCCCCACGCTCCCGGCGGAGCGCGTCGACCTCGTCCGTGAGGCAGTCGAACCCGAAGTAGTGGATGACCAGGAGCGCCCGCACCCCCGGCTCCCACCGCGCGCGCAGCGAGCCGACGTCGGGGCGGAGCCGCTCGTCGAGGTCGTAGAACCGGAACCTCAGCCCGAAGCGCAGCAGCGGATCGAGCTCCGTCCCGCAGCAGTACGAAGGCACGAGGACGGTGTCCCCCGGCGCGAGCCCCACCGCCGCCAGGCCGTGGAAGAGCGCATAGCGCGCGCTGTAGAAGAGCGCGCAGTCGCCGTCGAGCGGAAAGGGCCTCGGCTGCGCGTGCCCCTGGCCCACCAGCGAGAGGTTCGGAGTCCCGCCGACGCGCACGGCTCCCGGTTCGAAGGCCATGTTCGTGTCCCCCCGCGGGGAGCATGGCACCGTTCCGGCCGCGGCGCAGGCCGCACCCACGGCATGACGCTGGCGACTCCCAGGGCGATGGAGTACTCCAGCGGCTCCACTGGACCTGGGACCTGGGAGGGGCCATGACCCGTCTTTCGCGCGTGCTCGCCGCATGCCTTGGGGCCGTTCTGGGCGCCGGATGCTCGACCTCGGCCAGCCTCCCCGACGCCGGCGCGACCGGGCCGGTGCTGGAGGTGGCGGCCGCGCTCGACTTCGGCGCCGTCACGGTGGGCAGCACGAACACGCTCTCGCTCACGCTGACCAACGTCGGCGCCGAGGGCTCGCGGCTCACCGTGACGCCGAGCCTGGCCGCAGGGCCGTTCTCCCTCACCCCGGTGGAGCCAGGCACGGGCCTGGGACCAGGCGAGCACCTGACCCTCACGGTGACCTTCGCGCCTGCCGCCGAGGGCCCGGCCAGCGCGCGCCTGGTGCTCGCCACCAACGACCCCGCGCACGCATCGCAGGAGGTCGCGCTGTCGGGTGCGGGCACCCCCTCGTGCGAGTACGACGTGGCCTCCGAGCTGCTCTTCGGCGCCGTCGCCGTGGGTGAGAGCGCGGTGCGTCCGCTCACCATCCGCAACCGTGGCCAGGGCGAGTGCGTGCTCACCGCGCTGCGCGTGGCCGAGCCGGCACAGGGCGCGTTCTCGCTCCCCGACGGTCCGCTGGAGCGCGCGTCGATCGCCTCGGGGCAGCAGCTGGAGGTCAGCGTGCGCTTCCAGCCCGCGGCCTTCGGCCTCGCCGCGGGGACGCTCCGCTTCTCGGTCAACAGCGCCCGGCACCCCCAGGCGGAGATCTCGCTGGGAGGCAACGCCCCGTCGCCATGCCTGAAGAGCGCGCCGCTGGGCGCCGACTTCGGCGCAGTGGGCGTCGGCTGCAAGTCGCGCGAGCGGACCTTCGTGGTG
>CAZAIE010001146.1:0-2709 GCA_964485035.1 uncultured Myxococcaceae bacterium
GGGAATCCTAGCGCAAGGGCCAGAAAAGCGCGGACGTGCCTTCCACCGCTCATTCGCGCGGTTAATATTCGCGCACACCCTCAGGGAGGCGCTCGATGCGAGCCATTGCCACGTCGCTGTTCTGCCTCGCGGCACTCGCCGGGAGCGCCCAGGCCCAGCCCAAGCCCCAGGTCGCGGTGCTCGACTTCGAGGTGGTGAACGTCGACCCGCTCGTCGGGCAGGCGCTCACCGAGGCCGCCGCGACCGGCCTGCGCGACCTGAGGGTCTTCCGGGTGACCAGCGCCTCCGAGATCCGCCAGATGCTCGCGGTGGAGAAGGACAAGGGGCTGCTCAGCGGGGCCTGCGAGGACAGCTGCATCAGCCAGGTGGGCAACGCCATCGGCGCGCGCTACCTGGTGAAGGGCAGCGTCTCCGCCACCGAGCGCCGGGGCGCCATGCTGGTCCGGCTCAAGCTCTTCGACATGCGCCGCGCGGAGGTGGTCGGCCAGGAGGAGCGCCCCAACCTCGCCAACCCCAAGGAGGCCCTCGAGGTCGTCTCCAAGGCCGCGCAGGCGGTGGTCCGCCCCATCCTCGACAAGGAGCAGGGCTTCCTGGAGATCGCCTGCCGCGAGAACGGCGCCAACGTGACCATCGACGGCCGCCTGGTGGGCGTCACCCCGTTCCCCATGCAGAAGCTGGGGTGGGGGCCGCACCGGGTGGTGATCGAGAAGGAGGGGTTCATCGCCTGGGCGAAGGACGTCCAGGTCGAGCGCAACCAGGCGACCACCGAGACCGTCTCGCTCATCCCGTCACCGGAGTTCATCGACTCCTACCGCTCGAAGCATCGCGGGCTGCGCGCCGGCGCTTGGATCACCACGGTGCTCGCGGTGCTGGCGGCCGGGGCGGCGGTGGGCATCCAGTACGGGGTCGTCGAGCCCACCTTCGACAAGTTCAAGCCCTACCAGGACGCGTTCGCGAAGAACGACATGACGTACTGCACCACCCAGAACTACTCGGACCCGGAGGCCTGCTGGGCCGAGGCGAACTCCCTCTCCTCCAAGGGCAACTCCTGGCAGTGGGGCGCGCGTGGCGCCGCCGCCGGGGCCGTGGTCGCCACCGGGCTCGCGGCGTACTTCTGGGCCGCGGGCGAGGACCCGGGCCGGTACGACGGGTATCGCGGCATGGGCGGCGCCGAGCCCGAGAAGGCGCCCCGGGTCACCTTCCTCCCGACCCAGGGCGGCGGCATGGCCACGCTGGGCTTCCGCTTCTGACCTGAGAGCCGGCGCGCTGCCGGTGCACCGTTAATCCCTTGATCGTCCATTGGTTTCCCGCTCGTTCGCGGACGGCGGCCTCGCTCGGCCTGCGCCCGACGAGTGTCCGCCGCGCAACGTCTTTCCCGAACCCGCATCCAATGGCTGCAAACAGGACAGTGATGCAGAGAACCAGTCGGGAGAGGGACCAGGAGGCAACCGTGGTTGCGATTCGATCGATGGAGAACAACAGCCCTCTGACGCTGGTGGACCCGCTGGCAGAGGTGCCCATGGGCTCGGAGGTGGTGGACTTCAGGGGATACTTCAAGGTCGAGACCTACCCCCACAACGCGGTCATCTACCGGCCGGGCGAGCAGGCGGACCGGGTCTTCCTGCTCAAGCGGGGCCGCGTGCGGCTGGTGCGCACCGGGCGCGCCGCGGCCCGCTCGGTCATCGCCATCCTGCGCGAGGGCGACCTCTTCGGAGAGGCGGCGCTGGGCTCTTCGAGCGTGCTCTCGGAGGAGCAGGCGGTCGCCAGCGGCGAGGCCGAGGTCTGGTCGATCCCCGCGGCCGAGTTCCGCACCCTGGTCGAGACCCGTCCGTCCTTGGCCCTCGACGTGATGCGCGCGCAGAACCAGCGGCTCACCGAGATGCGCCGCCGCCTCATGGGCGCCACCTTCAAGGAGGTCCCGGCGCGCCTGGCCGACCTGATCCTCCAGCTCGGCGAGACCCTGGGCGAGAGCTGCCCGCACGGCGGCGAGACCGACCTGCGCGGTGTCACCCAGCAGGACCTGGCGGACCTGGTCGGCGCCTCGCGCTCGTTCGTGTCCACGCTGGTCAACGAGATGAAGCGCGAGGGCGCGCTGGGCAACGTCGGCCGCACCCTCTGCATCCGCGACCAGACCGCGCTGCGCCGCATCGCGGCCCAGGAGAAGTAGGCGGAGCTACTCGGAGGCCACGCGGTAGACCCGGGGGACCCGCCCTTCGAAGGCAGGTTCTCCGGAGTACGCGCGGGCGAAGCCGGGGACGTCGGCGCCAGTCGAGAGCCGCCGGAAGAGCGCCTTGGGCGGCTTCTCCGGCGGCTTCTCGTAGATGAGGACGTAGGCGAGTCCCAGCTCGCGGCACCGTCGCGAGGCCTCGAGCGGGTCGGGCAGCTCGAGGATCTCCCTTGCCGTGGACGCCGCCTTCTCTGCCTCGTCGACCTGGCCGAACGGGCTCGCGTACGCGGGACGCTCGCCCCGGGTGACGACGAGGTGTCCCAGGTTCCAGTCGGCGAGGACGCCCCAGTCCGCACGCCGGGTCGGCTCCCAGGGCTTTCCGGGTGACGGCGTCGAGGACTTGAGGAAGGCGAGTGCCGGCTCCACACCCGCCAGGAACTGCGCGTCCTCGTCGCTCGCCGGCTGCCAGGCGACCGGAGGGGGCACGAGGAGGCAGGCGGCGGCGGCCCGGGCCGCAAGTCCGGTGAGCCGGGGAAGGCCTC
>CAZAIE010001147.1:0-2706 GCA_964485035.1 uncultured Myxococcaceae bacterium
CCTGTCCGAGCGGACCGGCACTGGTCTTCAGGTTCTCCTCGGCTCGGTCGCACACGTGCTTGGCCAGCCCCACCCGCCGGGCGATCTCGATGGCCGAGGACGAGCCGGGGGTGCCGAAGTGCAGCCGGTAGGTCGGGGCCATGCGCTCGGCGTCGAAGCCCACGCGCGCGTTCACGTAGCGCGGGTCGGTCACCGCCACCGCCTTCAGCTCCTCCAGGTGCGTGGTGACGATGACGCGAGCGCCCCTGGTCACGAGGTCCTCGAGCACCGCCAGCGCGATGGCCGCGCCCTCGCGGGGGTCGGTGTCCGCGGCGATCTCGTCGATGAGGACCAGCGAGCCCGCGTTGGCCACCGCGCCGATCTCCTTGAGCGTGGTCAGGTGGGCGCTGAAGGTGGACAGGTCCTTGGACATGTCCTGCGCGTCGCCGATGGCCGAGGCCACGTCGGTGAAGAGCGGCAGGCTGGAGCCCTTCTCCGCGGGCACCGGGAGCCCCGCGCGCAGCATCAGCGCGCACAGCCCGACCCCGCTCAGGGTCACCGTCTTGCCGCCCGCGTTCGGGCCGGAGACCACCAGCACCCGCTCCCCAGCGTCGAAGAGCACGTCGTTGGCGACGACCTTCTTGCCCTGGAGCGTGAGCAGCGGGTGGCGCAGCGCCTGCAGCCGGAACGAGACCTCGGCCGGGACGATCTCCGGGGTCTCGGCCGCGAGGTCGAGCGAGAGCTTGGCCGCGGACTCGGTGGCGTCCAGCTCGGTGCAGGCGTCGAGCGAGTCGTCGAGCTCCGCGGCGTGGCGCCCCAGCTCCTGCGTCAGCTCGTGCAGGATGCGGCGCTCCTCCTCGGCGACCATCGACTGCGCGATGGCCAGCTCGTTGCCCAGGGTGATGAGCGGCTGGGGCTCGACGAACAGCGTCTGCCCGCTCTGCGAGGCGTTGTGCACGATGCCCGGGACCTGCGAGCGCGCGCTGGAGAGCACCGGCACCACGTACCGCTCGTTGCGGATGGTGAAGTAGTTCTCGCGCAAGAGCCGCGTGAACTCCTCGTCGTGGAGCATCTGGTCGAGCTTGGCCTTGATGCCGCGGTGCAGCCCGCGGGACCGCTCGCGCAGCTCGTGCAGCTCCGGGCTCGCGCGGTCGGAGATCTGCCCGTCGGGCTCGAAGGAGCGGTCGATGCGCGTGGCCAGCTTGTCGAGGTCGGCGATGTGCTCGGCCACCGACCAGGCCTTGGGCATCTTCGACTTGCGCGCGTCCAGGAAGTCGGCGACGCGGACCATGGCGTGCAGGACGTTGGCGCAGCCCAGGAGCTCGGTGGGCTCGAGGGTGCCGCCCTTGGCCGCGCGGTCGAGCTGCGGGCGGACGTCGCGCACGCCCCACAGCGGGAGCGCGAGCTGCTCCTCCACCGCGAGGGTGCGGAACTCGGCCACCCGCGCCAGTTCCTCGCGGACCTGGTCCACGGTGTCGAAGAAGGGGCGCTCGAGGCAGCGGGCCTTGCCCAGGTCGGTCTTCGCGCGTCCTGAGAGCGCCTGGAGGATGGCTCCCCACTGCAGGTCGTGCAGGCTCTTGGTGCCGATGCCGTGGGCGGGGGTGGGGGCATTCATGTCAGAGACTCCTGGAACAGGCCCGCCCGTGTACCGGAGCCGCGGGCGACGCGCAAGGACCGGGCAAGGACCAGGCGGCTGCTCTAGAATGCGCGCTCGCCCTTCGTCCCGAGGCCGCCTGCCACCGTGATGGAACCGGAAGTCCTGGGAAAGTACACGCTGATCGACCGCCTGGGCTCGGGCGGGATGGCAGAGGTCTTCCTCGCGCGGACCTCCGGGCCCGGCGGCTTCCTCAAGTCGGTGGCGCTCAAGCGCATCCACCCGCACCTGGCCGCGGACCAGGAGTTCGTGGACATGTTCGTGAACGAGGCGCGCGTGGCCGCGCAGCTCGATCACCCGAACATCGCGCAGATCCACGAGCTGGGGTGCGTGGACGGGACCTGGTTCATCGCCATGGAGCTGGTGGACGGGCCCAGCCTCCGGGCGCTCTGTGAGCGGGCGCTGGAGCGCAGGGTCCAGGTGCCCTTCGGAGTCGCCGCGCGCATCGCCGCCGACGCTTGCCAGGGGCTCGCGTTCGCGCACGAGTACGTCCAGGACGGGCGGTGGCTCAAGCTCATCCACCGCGACGTGAACCCCGACAACATCCTGCTGTCGCGGGCCGGGGTCGTGAAGATCGCCGACTTCGGGGTGGCGCGCGCCGCCGCCAACCAGCGCCGCACCCGCGTGGGGATGATCCGCGGGAAGGTCACGTACATGCCCCCGGAGCAGCTCTGCGACCGGGACATCGACGGCCGCGCGGACGTCTTCGCACTCGGCGTCACGCTCTACGAGGTGCTCGCCGGAGCGCTCCCGTTCCAGGCCACGAACGACGAGCGGATGATGGACGCGATCATCAAGGATCCCGCCATCCCGCTGCCGCTGGTGCGCCCCGACTGCCCGGCGGAACTCTGGGCCATCGTCCAGCGGGCGCTCGCCAAGGACCGCGCCGCCCGCTTCCCCGACTGTCGGGTCTTCCAGCGCGAGCTGGAGCGGTTCCTGGTCTCGCGCCGCGAGATCGCCACTGCGCACGACGTCGCCCAGTTCGTGTTCCAGCTCTTCCCAGAGGGCGACGCCTCGCTGTCCCTCCCGCTGGAGAACCGGGCCACCGAGCAGCGCGCCGCGTCGCGTCCCCC
>CAZAIE010001148.1:0-2706 GCA_964485035.1 uncultured Myxococcaceae bacterium
TGGGTGATGTCCTCGATCCGCCAGGACGTCGCGCCGAGCACGAAGGTCTCGCCGACCTTGCTCTCGAACACCATCTCCTCGTCCAGCTCGCCGACCCGAGCCGAGCCCTTGGGCGCCCCGGACACGAACACCCCGTAGAGCCCGCGGTCGGGGATGGTCCCGCCGTTGAAGATGGCCACCCGCCGCGCGCCCTCCCGCAGCGTGAGCGTCCCCGCGAGCCGGTCCCAGGTGAGGCGCGGGCGCAGCTCGGCGAAGTCGTCCGAGGCGTAGCGCCCGGCGAGCATGTCCAGCACGCCCTCGAAGGCGCGGCGCGACAGCTCGGCGAACGGCGCGGCCCGGCGCACCACCCCGAAGACGTGGTCCACGTCCTCCCGGCCCGAGGCCACCATGGCCACCACCTGCTGGGCCAGGACGTCGAGGGGGTTGCGCGGGTAGCGGATGGGCTCGACGTCGCCCTCCTTCATCGCCTCCACGAGGGCCGCGCAGGCGACCAGATCGCCCCGGAACTTGGGGAAGAGCACGCCGCGGCTGGGGGCGCCGACCTGGTGCCCTGCCCGGCCGACGCGCTGCAGGCCGCTGGCCACGGACGGGGGCGCTTCGATCTGGACCACCAGGTCCACGGCGCCCATGTCGATGCCCAGCTCGAGGGAGCTGGTGGCGACCAGCCCCCGCAGCTCGCCCGCCTTGAGCCGCTCCTCGATGCCCAGCCGCTGCTCGCGGGCGACCGAGCCGTGGTGGGCCTGGACCAGGGTCTCGCCGGCCAGCTCGTTGAGGGCGTTGGCGAGCTTCTCCGCGACCCGGCGCGCGTTCACGAAGAGGATGGTGGAGCGGTGCGCGCGGACCAGCTCCAGCAGCCGGGGATGGATGGCGTGCCAGACGGAGGTGCGCTCGACCTGGTCGGTGCCGTCCTTTTTGGCAGTCGCGACCGGCGCCCCCAGCGCCGCAAGGTCCTCCACCGGGACCTCGATGCGCAGCTCCAGGGTCTTGCTGCTGCCCGCATCGACGACCGTCACCGGCCGGTAGCGCACCCTCGCCGCCTGGGAGAACTCCTCCTGCACGACGCCCTGGGCGTCGGCGTCCGCGAGCCGCAGGGCGCGGGGCGCCTTCCGGAGCGGAGCAGCGGGGACGGCGCCGCCGAGGAACCGCGCCACCTCGTCGAGCGGCCGCTGCGTCGCGGAGAGTCCGATGCGCTGGAGCGGCCGGCCGCACAGCTCCTCCAACCGCTCGACCGAGAGCGCGAGGTGCGAGCCGCGCTTGGTGGGGACCAGCGCGTGGATCTCGTCGAGGATCAGCGTCTCGGCCGAGGCCAGGGCCGCGCGGGCCCGCGAAGTGAGCAGCAGGTAGAGCGACTCGGGGGTGGTGACCAGGATGTCCGCCGGGGACCGCTGGAACCGCGCCCGCTCGCGGGCGGGGGTGTCTCCGGTGCGGACCGAGACCACGGGGAGGTGGAACGGGACGCCCCGAGCGCTGGCCTCGCGGGCGATGCCCTGGAGAGGTGCGCGCAGGTTGCGCTCGATGTCCACGGCCAGCGCCTTCAGGGGCGAGACGTAGACCACCCGGCAGCGCGAGCCCTTCGGCGGCACCGGGGCAAACATCAGCCGGTCGAGCGCGCCCAGGAAAGCCGCCAGGGTCTTGCCCGTGCCGGTGGGGGCGAGCAGCAGCGTGGAGGCTCCCGAGGCCATCACGGGCCACCCCAGCCGCTGCGGCCGGGTCGGCTCCCCGAAGGTGGCCTCGAACCAGGCGCGCGTCGGGGCGTGGAAGGCATCGGCCCAGCCGGCGGGACGAGGACGGCGATCGCTCACGGGGGCTCCGGACTCGCAGGTGGGCAGAGCCTACCGCCCGGGTCGGACGGCGGCCACCGCGCGGGTGGTCCAGAATTGCGTTCTCTCTGGGGGGAGACAGTGGTAGGTCAGGACTCCATGAAAACCCTCACCGAGTTCACTGGATCCCTGATTCGCATGGGCGCCAAGGCCGTGGCCGAGGCGCAGCGCTCGCTCCCCAAGGACGAGCCGGCTGCAGCCCCTGCTCCCGCCGCCGAGGCGCCCCCTGCCGAGCCCAAGGCCGAAGAGGCCAAGCCGGCAGAGGCGACCGAGGCCAAGCCTGCAGAGGCTGCCGAGGCTGCCGAGGCCAAGCCTGCCGAAGCGAAGCCTGCCGAGAGCGAGGCCGTGAAGGCCGCGCTCGACGAGGCGGTGGCCAAGGCGACCGGCCTCTCCGGCGACCGCCTCTCCCGCCTCCGCGAGGCGCTCAAGGCTGCTGGCCGTCGGACCGAGGACGTGCGCCTGGTGCGCGTGTTCGGGCCCGAGGAGCCGGTGCCCGGCGCGAAGACCGTGGGCGGGTTCCAGTACATCGTGGAGTTCATGCCCTCGAACATGAAGCAGATCATGACCGCCCCGGAGCGCGACCGTAACCGCGGCGGCAAGCCCGGCGGCGCGTCCGGCAAGGGCGCAGGGGCAGCGACCACTGGCGGGTTCTCGATGGACGCCGTGAAGGCGGACCGCCAGGCCGAGCGCCGCGGCCCCGGTGGCGGCGGACGCGGGCGGCCCGGTGGTGGCGGCGGGCGCCCCGGCGGACGGCCCGGTGGAGGCGGTGGGCGGCCCGGTGGTGGTGGTGGGCGACCGCCTGGTGGTGCTGGCGGCGGTCGGCGCGGCGCCTGAGTAGTTCACTTCTCCTTCCGAATCGGCATAGGGGGTGACGGGGCAATCGTCC
>CAZAIE010001149.1:0-2705 GCA_964485035.1 uncultured Myxococcaceae bacterium
GGCGGGGCGCGCGCGGCCTCGCGGTCGGCGTCGGCCTGCTTCACCTCGTCGACGACCTTCAGGACCGTCTCGCCCAGGGAGATCTTGTCGCCGTGCTCGACCGCCGCCTCGACCTCCTTCTTGCCGTTCACCCGGGTGCCGTTGCCGCTGCCCAGGTCGCGCAGCACCACGCCCCCTGGCCCGGCGGTGAGCTCCAGGTGGCGTCGGGAGACCGAGGTGTCGGAGAGCTTGAAGTCGCAGCCGTCGCCGCGGCCGATGATCATCCGGCCACCGCGAATGGGCAGGCGGGTGCCGCGGTCCGGCCCCTCGACGCACTCCACGCTGATGGGCGGACCGGCGCTGGTGGCGTTCTCGTCGGAGGGGTCGCCGCGGGACGGGCGGCGCTCGGGCGGCGCGCCGATGCGGGTGGCCTGCGACTCGGGAGCGGGAGCGACCTCCTCGTCGGGATCGCGGACCTTGGCCTTGGGCGCCATGCGCGTGGACTTGCGCCCAGAGGGCGGCGCGGGCTCCGAGTCGAGCGCGTCGTCCACGATGATGGAGGGCTGGACCGTGTGCCTGCGGCTGGACCTCGGCGGGGGCGCGTCGCTCACCTGCGGCAGGCGGGAGGTGTCGCTGCCCGGGACCTCCTCGGCAAATGGCGACACCTCGACCCGGGTGCGGTCGGGCAACGGCACCGGACCGGAGTCGACGGGTTCACCTTTTGCGGGACGCCTCGCCATCGCAACCGCCTAGAAGCCCCCGGGAAAATCCTCACCGGAACAGGTGGCCGATGGTAGCAGGCGGGTTTCCGAAGGTGAAGGCGCGAGGCGGGGAATTGTCGCGCTACGCCCGCCGGGGAGGCCCTCGCAGCTCCCGGTACGCGATGTACGCGGCGAGCAGCACGATGATGCTCACCAGGACGATCATGATGCCGCGGAAGGTGCCGACCGAGTTCGCCGCCATCCGCACGCCCAGCACGTCCACGTCGCCCGGGCCGTTCTCGATGCCCCCCGGAGGGGCCGCGGGGGTCATGACCACCGCGACGTTCTCGGGCTTGAGGTCCTGGATGGTGCGGGCGACGAGGATCTGCACCTGCTCCTCGGAGAGGGGCGGCGGCGGGGCCTTCTTGCCCGCCTCGACGTTCTGCGTCCGGTACTTGATGAGCACCGCGGCGCTGGCCTCCGGGCGGGCGGTCTTGTCCGAGAGGTCGTCGCTCTGGGGGATGTTGACGTGGACGCGCGCGTCCAGCACCCCGGCGACCGAGGAGAGGGTGCGGGAGAGCTCGCCGGCGAGCGCCTGGAGGAACATCGCGCGCTCCTCGGTGGCGGTGGGGATGAGGCTGCCGCGGTTGAAGATCTCCAAGCCGGGGGACTTGGGGCGGGGCAGCTCGTGCTCCTTGAGCAGCATCATGGAGTTGGCCGCGTGGGCCTTGGGGACGCTGATCTTCCAGGTGACCGTGCGCCCGCCCTCCTCCTTGTCCTTCTTGGCTGTGATGTGGTTGCGCTCGAGGAGGACGACGATGTCGTTGGCCTCGCTCTCGGAGAGCTCATGCTGGATCTCGGCCTGGCAGCCGGCGAGCAGGACGGCGAGGCCGGCAACGAGGGCGCGGGCGGGGTTCATCACGATCGGTCGCCTCGAGGAGGAGGGGGGAAAGCCGCGCGAGGATAGCACACGCGCTTTTCCCTGGAAGCACGCAGAGATGCGGGGACGCGGGTAGCATCGCCCACGGAGGAACGCTGATGCGACTGGGGATCCAGGGATGGGGCTCGGAGGGGGACCTGCGGCCGCTGCTCGCGCTCGGCGCCCGCGCGCGTCAGGCCGGCCACGAGGTCCGGCTGGTGCTCTCGCCGGTCGACCGCATGGACTGGCGCACGGTCGCCACGGCGCAGGGCCTCGAGGTCCGCGTGGTCCCCGAGCAGCTGCCCCAGGACCTCGCCTCCATCTGCGCGGCGGCCCAGAGCCCGGACCCCTCGAAGGTCTCGCGGGCGCTGATGGACCAGGCCTTCTTCCCCCACCTCGAGACGATGTACCAGTCGGCCCTCGAGCTGTGCGCGCAGAGCGACGTGGTCGTCGGGCTCTTCTCGTCCTGGTACGTGAAGGCAGCCTGCCTGAAGACGGGAACGCCCTTCGTGGCGCTGCACTACTACCCCGGTCTGATCCCCTCGCGCGAAGTTCCGCCCGAGCTCTTCCCGCGCTGGCGGTGGATCGCCCCGCTGGGCTGGTGGGCCATCGGGGCGATCATCGACCTGGCGTTCGGGTCGGCGACGAAGCGTTTCTTCGCCTCCAAGGGCCTGCCACCCATCCGCCGCTCGCTCACCGACGCGCTCTGCTCCGAGCGCCTGAACCTGGTCGGCTGCAGCCCCTCGCTCTTCTCTGCGCCGGGGGACTGGGGCGACCGCAGCTGCCTGTGCGGGGACCTCGCCCTGCCCGCCAGCGCCGACCCGTGGGAGCCCTCGGCGGACCTGCGCGCCTTCCTCGACGAGGGTGAGAAGCCGGTGCTGGTGTCCTTCGGGACACTGGAGCACCTGGCCCCGGCGAGGGCCAGCGAGCTGATCGCCGCGGCGGTCCGGCTGGCCGAGGTTCGGGCGCTGGTGCAGACCAAGTGCGGCGGTACCGAGGGGCGCGACGGCGACCTGTTCCGGCTGCGCTGGGCGCCCCACCCGCGGCTGCTGCCCCACTGCTCGGCCATGGTGCTGCACGGCGGGGCGGGCACGACCCACGCGGCG